>DWZA01000059.1 GCA_019118365.1 Candidatus Lachnoclostridium stercoravium
CTTACGCCGTGTACGATCATGGCTCCTAAGAACAGGGCCGCCGGCGCACTTCCTGGGATACCAAGGGTTAACAGCGGGATCAGGGATCCTCCGGTTACACCGTTGTTTCCGGACTCAGCAGCTACGATACCAGCTGCACAGCCGTTTCCGAATTCTTCCGGATGTTTGGAAGCTTTCTTTGCTTCATTGTAAGAAAGGAACGCCGCGATATCCGGGCCTGCAGCCGGGATGATACCGATTACGATACCCCAGATGGTGGAGCGGACTGCGTTGAACAGGTTCTCTGTAATATCTGTTTTCTTAAGCTTCATGGAGCCGACTTTTCCGGCTTCTGCCATCTTTCCTAACGGGTCCTCCAGCATCTTGAAGAGCTCTGGGAAGGAGAAGAGGCCGATCAGGACTACGTTTACGTCAAAACCGCCGGTCAGCTCGGACCTTCCGTATGTAAAACGCGGGAAGCCCATTACCGGGTCCTGACCAAAGCAGGCGATCAGAAGAGCTACGATCGCTACCAGACAGCCTTTGTACAGGTTATCCTGGGAAAGCATTACTACTACGGACAGACCGAAGATCGCTACGAAGATCTGTTCCGGTGCGCCTACCATCATGGCGATCTTTGCCAGCAACGGGGCGCAGACTAACAGGGCGATACTGGACCAGAAACCGCCGAAGGCGCTGGCCAGGGTTACCAGGTGCAGGGCTCGTCCTGCCTCGCCCTTCTTTACAAGGGCTTTACCTTCAAAGGATGTAGGAACCGAAGCAGGGGTTCCTGGGATACCGACTAATACAGCCGGGATGGAACCGCCGTATACACCGCCGCAGTAAAGACCACTCAGGAGCAGCAATGCGGAACCAGGTTCCATGGAATATGTAAATGGTACGAATACAGCTACCGCCATGGTCGCGGAGAATCCCGGCAGGGCGCCGAAGATGATACCGATTGCCAGACCGCCTAAACAGAACAGGAGGTTTTCCGGCTGGAAGACATTACTCATACCGATCATAATATTTGTCATCATAATGAAAATCGCCTCCTAATTATAAGTTCAGTGAGATCCAGCTTCCTCTTGGCAGGATAACTGACAGGAACAGGCTGAATACGAAATAGATCAGCAGCGTGAATACGATCGGCAGGATCACGATGACCGCCTTATTCTTCAGTCTAAGACCGATCAGGGATACGACGCAGAATAAAACTGTATCGAAGATGTATCCGATCTTATTTAAGAGAAACAGGTATACAACTACCAGAATTCCATAAGGGATCAGGAATTTTGCCTGTTCCAGCGCCTGTGTTTCTACCAGCTCTGAATTCTTGTACTTCAGCACATTGCGGATCAGCTGGATCACTACCATGATGTAGCTAAGGCCCATCAGGATCTTCGGATATGTGGAAGACTCCTCCGGAATTGCTCCCAACTGCACGGTCAGAGTGATCAGAAAGAACAGAAGCACCAGACTGCTGATAATATCAGACGTACATTTTTTGATCTGATTTGTGCCCATCTCATTTCCTCCTATTTATATACTTTATTTCCGGGATATGATTATTCGAAATCAGCGTTCTCGATCATGCTCTTTACGCTCTCATGGTTCTCTTCATAGTACTGTTTGAAGTCGTCGTATCCCATGAATTCTACCGTAACGCCGGCTTCTTCTGCTCTCTGGATGAACTCTTCGTTCTCGCATACTCTTCCGATCGCATCAGACAGAGCGCGAAGTTCTGCTTCTGGTGTGCCGGCCGGAGCTACGAAACCTCTCCACATTACAGACTCAAAGCCTTCCAGTTCCGGGATTCCGGACTCTGCCAGAGTTGGAACGTCTGGAGCCATGGAGTTTCTCTCAGCGCTTGTAACTGCGATGGCCTTCACGTTTCCGGACTCGATCTGCGCCAGAGCCTCGCTGACGAACGGGGTCGCTACTGCGCAGTCGCCGCTGGCTACGTTATTGATAGCTGTAACGCCGCCGTCAAATACAAGACGCTTGTAGTTGGTTCCTGTAGCCTCTTCAAATTCCATCTTCAGGAAATCCCAGTGTGTCCATGCGCCGCCGATTCCCCAGAGGGTGTTTCCGTCCTGGCCTGCGTCGATCAGGCTCTGTACATCGGTGATCCCGGACTTGTTGCTGGCAACGATGATGTGCGGGTCAGCGGAGAACTGAGCCACCGGTGCGAAGGAGTCCTTATTGTAGGTTACGCCGTCAAACAGGATATCGCCGTTTGAGTCTGTGGATGAGAAGTACGCGATCGTATAGCCGTCCGGATCTGCGTCAACCAGGTTGGTCAGGCCGATGGTTCCGCCGCCGCCGGATACGTTGTTGATAACGAATGTCTGTCCCAGATCCTGCTCAAGGTAAGAGCATACAAGACGGGTAGCGATATCCGCGCCGCCGCCTGCTGCGAACGGAACGATAACCTCTACGGTCTTGCTTGGATAGCCTGTGCTGCTTGCTGCTGCAGACTCGCCGCCTTCAGCGCCCTCTGCTGCCGGAGCTGCAGACTCGCCTACCGTATCCCCTCCTACAGATAAAGCTCCGCATCCGGTCATCAACATCGCTGCTGCTGCCATTAATGCAATACTTCTTTTTTTCATACTTCACTTTCCTCCATTTCATTTTTGATACACACTTAGAAAGCAATTCCCGTGCCAAGTCCTTTTAACCGCTCTTTTTTGTGCATTTTTTATAATTTATCTGTGCTTCGTTTATGCATTTTATACACCTTCCTTCTTTGTGATTTTTTTAACCATTAATGCCGTCTTAACGAACCGGCGTATTTCATTGCACAAGCCTTCATGCATTTTTTGCAACTTTTTTTACTTTTTGCAACAATTCGTTAGTTTTCTGTTAATACACAAGTAACAGTTCAGCCGTGCGCCAGGATATATGATAAAGAGCGTTACAAGCTTGCTTGTAAAAGCGATTTGACATATATCCTGGCATAGGGATGACATCCCACGCTTCTTGTCAGCACATTCTGTGCTGGCAAGAAGATACACGGCTGAACTGATACATACGCAAAAAAGAAAACCTGCTTTGTGCAAATCTTAAGATCTGCCAAAACAGATTTTCTTCTATAAATACTGCTGCTCTTCCTATTTCACTGCCACCGCTTCTATTTCACACAATACTCCTTTAGGCAGATCCTTTACCGCCACGCAGCTTCTTGCCGGTTTTGAGACAAAATATTCCGCATAAACGCTGTTAAACTTCCCAAAATCCCCCATGTCAGCCAGAAAGCAGGTCGTCTTAAAGACTTTTTCCATGCTGCTTCCTGCAGCTTCCAGGATCGCCTTCACATTTTCACAACTCTGTCTGGCCTGGTCCTCAATACCGACTGCAATGCTTCCGTCAGCAGGGTTTACCGGGATCTGGCCGGAGGTATAGATCACTCCGTTCACTTCATATGCCTGGGAGTATGGTCCGATAGCTCCCGGCGCGTTTTTTGTATCGATCACATTCATCTTTTTTCTTCCTTTCTGTTTGTCTATACCTTCGGCAGCCTCTCCCTTACCAGCTCTGCAAAGAACTCTGCTCCTGTCACCAGGATATCGTCGTTATAGTTGAAACAGGAATTGTGGAGCGGAGACGCTTCTTCTCCATCCCGGCGATTTCCTAGGAATACGAAACATCCCGGCACTTCCTGTATGAACCGTCCGAAATCTTCAGAGCTCATAAGAGGCGCGCAGTTTTCCACCACTTTATCTTCTCCCACTACTGCTTTCGCCGCTTTGATCACATACTGCACGTTTTCCTTCCAGTTAAAGGTAGGCGCAAATTCGTGGGTATAGGTAAACTCGCATTCTGCGCCGTTCATTTCGCAGATATGCCTGCAGATAGTTCCCATCCGCTCTTCGATCAGCTTTGATACTTCCGGCGTAAAGCTTCTTGTATCCCCACGGATCACTACGTTAGAGGGGATCGCATTGTGGGCGCCGTCTGTCTCAAATTCCGTGCAGGATACTACGGCAGTTTCCGTCGGCGTTACATTTCTGGCTACGATCGTCTGCAGAGCGCAGATGATCTCTGCCGCCGTTACCAACGGATCCTTTACCACGTCCGGAGCCGAGGCATGACCGCCTTTTCCTTTGATCTTAATGGTAAAATTATCCTCGCTGGCCATGATACCGCCTTCCCGTACCGCTATCGTTCCCGCCGGGTACTGGGGCATATTATGAAGGCCGTACATCTCGTCTACAGGAAATCTCTCAAAAAATCCGTCGTCCATCATCGCTTTAGAGCCGTGGCCGGGCTCCTCCGCCGGCTGGAAGACAAAACGCACGGTCCCTGAAAAGTCTTTGCTCTCAGAAAGGATCTTTGCCGCCCCAAGAAGAGTCGTAGTATGGCCGTCATGGCCGCAGGCATGCATCCGGTTCGGTGTCTGGGACTTATAAGGAAGGTCCGCCGCTTCCTGCAGGCAGATGCAATCCATATCTGCTCTCAGACCGATCACCCTGTCTCCGTCTCCCACTTTCAGCGTACCAACCACTCCTGTCTTTCCTACTCCTGTTTCCACTTCAATTCCCATTTCCCGCAGTTTTTCCGCAACAAACGCCGCCGTGTTCACCTCTTCGAAGGCGCTTTCCGGATGCTCGTGAAGATAATGTCTCCATTCCACCAACTGTTCTTTTAAATCTTTCATTGCCAAACCCCTTTCTCACATTTTAAGCTGTCACTGCATCTTTTTCTTGATATCAACGGTATCGTCCCATACTGGCTGCTTTCCTTCTCCGATCTGCCTCAGATAATCGTTTAACACATACTGGACATATTTTCTCATCCGAAACAGAGCGTATACGTTAAAGAACACCAGGAATGCTACTCCAAAATCTACCAGATCCCAAAGCACCGGAAGGGGCAGAACAGCTCCCACCAGGACCAGGATAAGCACGATCACCTGATAGATCCTTACTGTGCTGTTTACGGAAGCATTTTCTTTAAACAGATAACGGATTCCAACTTCACCATAAAACATGTCTGCGATCAGCGTTGTAAAGCAGAAAAGGAATGTGATCAGTACGACGAAATAGCTGCCGAATACACCCAACATATCGGAAAATGCAAACTGTACCAGATTTACGCCGTCCTGGCCTGTGCTTATACCGCCTGTAAGGAGGATAGCAAAGCCTGTGCAGGTACAGATCACGATCGTCGTCAGGAAGGTGCCGAACATAGCGGAAAATCCCTGGTTCGCCGGATGCTGTACCTTTGCAGAAGCATGCATAGCTGCCGCGCAGCCGTTTCCGGCATCATTGGAGAAAAGGCCTCTGGCCACGCCGTTGCGGACCGCTTCCTTGATGGTGTACCCTACCGCGCCGCCTGCAGCAGCCTCCACTGTAAACGCAGATTTAAAGATCGTTGCAAACATTGCCGGGACTTCTGCGATGTGAGTAACAACGATAATGATCGTGATCGCCAGGTAAGCGACTGCCATAAACGGAACGATCAGGGATGCCGCATCGGTAATCCTCTTTACGCCGCCAAGAACGATAACTGCCGCCAATATGGTAACAAAGATTCCAGGAACCCAGGCCGGGATATCTGCAACGCCCATTACAGAAGCCGCGATCGAGTTATTCTGGAGCATAGCGATACAGACGCCGATGGCAAATATCGTAGTGACCGCATAGGCGATCGCAAGAGGCCTGCAGCCCAGACCCTTTGTCATATAATAAGGCGCGCCGCCGTAAAAATTGCCGTCCTTATCCTTTTCATGGAACAGCTGGCCCAGGCTGGCCTCGCTGAAGCTCAGAACCATTCCAAAAACAGCTGTGATCCACATCCACAGCATAGCTCCGGGGCCGCCTGCTACCAGCGCGCTGGCTACTCCTACCAGGCTTCCGGTTCCCACCTGGCCGCCTACTGCCGCGCAAAGAGCAGCGAAGCCGGAAACGGAACCGTCGTCAGATTTTAACGTACTTTTCAGCGACCCTAAGATATGTTTCGCGCACCGTATCTGCGGCACCTTTAAAGTAACCGTATATAACAGGCCTGTGCCAAGAAGGATGACTGCCAGCACTCCGCCCCACATGATATTATTAAATTCTGTAATAAATGACATAAAACTCTTCCCCTCCTGCCGCTATTTATGATTTTCTGCATTTCGGATTGCGGTACCATCCGTCCCAGACGATGTGCCGGTAATTTTCCTGATCCGTATCGCCTTCTGTACTGATACAGAGCACTATGGAATCTTCTTCCAATCCGATGGTTTTCCGAAGATCCTCCAGTTCCGGATCCTTCATCAGATTATAGACAAGACCTGACGTTACCGCCCCGCTTTCGCCGGAAATGATCGTTTCATCGCCTTCCAGAGGATTTCCCAAAACCCTCATTCCATCGGCAGCTACATAATCGGAACATGAGAAAAAATAATCTGCATGATGTTTCAGCACTTCCCATCCAACTGTGCATACTTCCCCACAGCAAAGGCCGGCCATGATGGAATCAAGATCTCCCTCTACTTTATGGAGCGTTCCATCGTCTGCCGAAGCTGTCCGGAATAAGCAGTCCGCTTTATCCGGCTCTGCAATAACGATCTTCGGCCCTTTTTCTCCATAATAATTGCTGAAAAATCCAGTTACCGCCCCTGCCATTGCTCCGACTCCTGCCTGGAGGAAGATATGAGTTGGTTTTACATCTCCCAGCTGTTTTGCAGCTTCCAGCGCCATAGTCATATATCCCTGCATGATCCAGGATGGGATCGTTTCGTATCCTTCCCACGCGGTATCCTGCACAAGAGTCCAGCCGTTTTTCTCTGCCTGTTCTTTTGCGAAACGGACCGTATCGTCATAGTTCAGTTCTGTGATCTCTGCCTGCGCCCCCAGGCGGCGGATATTTTCCAGACGTTCTCTGGCAGACCCTTTCGGCATATATACCACTGCTTTCTGCGACAGGTTTCTGGCAGCCCATGCAACGCCTCTTCCATGGTTTCCGTCCGTAGCTGTCACGAATGTAAACATTCCAGCCGGCACTTTAGACACATCTTCTATCCCCATTCCAGTCTTTTCTGCGATCACCTTTGCCAGTGCATAACTTCCGCCCAGGCCTTTAAAGGCATTCAGGCCGAAACGGCAGCTTTCATCCTTAACATAAAGCCCGGAAATCCCCAGTGTCCGGGCAAGGTTCTCTAACTTTCTTAAAGGAGTAGCCTTGTATCCGTTCAGACTGCTGTGAAAAGCAAGGGCTTTTTCTGCTTCCTTTACAGAAAACAGATCGTCGCAGGCCCCTTTCTTCTTATCCGAAGCAAAGGCTGTCATTCTAGCGCTCATTCTTTTTATACCTCCTCTCAGATCAACATTTATTTCGCAGATGAAAAATCTTTTACAACATCCAGGAACACATTTGCTCCGGCCAGCAGATCTTTGTCCGGAGTAAATTCCTTCGGATTATGGCTGATCCCTTTCACACTTGGCACAAAGATCATGGCTGTCGGGCACATTCTTGCGATCATCTGAGCGTCCTGTCCCGCGCCGGATGTCATCCTGCGGCAGCTGAAGCCTCGTTCTTTCGCCGCCTTTTCGATACATGTCACAATCCCTTCGTCAAACAATACCGGTTCAAAGCGCACCAGCTGCTCTGTATGGATCTTTACTTTGTCCGTCTTTTCCAGCTCTTTTAAATAATCTGCCAATGCCTGTTCTTCTTCCTTAAGCTTTGTTTCGTCAGGATTTCTCACATCTGCTGTAAATACGGCTTTTGACGGGATAACGTTTACCGCGTTCGGTTCAAATTCCATGCAGCCTACGGTTGCCACGGTTTTTCCATTGGACTGAAGGCAGCGTTCTCTCAGAAAAACATTTACTTTTGCCGCTGCAAGGCCGGCATCGATCCTTAAGGCTGTCGGCGTTGTTCCCGCATGGTTCGCTACGCCTTCTATGGTGATCCTCTGCCAGGAGATTCCCTGAAGATTTTCTACTGCTCCGATCTGTATGCCTTCCACATCCATGATCGGTCCTTGTTCGATATGAAGTTCGATAAAAGCGTATGGCTTGATAAATCCAGGTTCCACAGTTCCTTCGTATCCGATCCTCTTCAGCTCTTCGCCCAGGATCGTTCCGTCCGTCCCCACGGTCGCCAGCGCTTCTTCTGCAGAAAGCCCTCCTGCATAGACGAGAGATCCCATCATATCTGGAGCGTAACGGACGCCCTCTTCATTGGTAAAAGCGCCTGTTACGATCGGTCTTTCCGGCATATATCCCTGCTCCTTCAGCGTCTTGATCACTTCGATCCCGGCGATCACTCCGTAACAGCCGTCATATTTTCCAGCATCGATCACAGAGTCGATATGAGATCCTACCATCAGCGGCGCCTTATCCCTATTTTCAGGCGTTTCCCATATTCCAAATATATTTCCGATCCGGTCCACAACCACTTCCAGTCCGGCATCTTTCATCCAGCTGACGATCATATCTCGTCCATCTTTGTCTCCGTCAGAGGCAGCCAGCCTTACTCTTCTGCCGTCTGCATCCTTTCCAGTTTCCCCCAGGGCATTGATCCTTTCCAGCAAACGTTCTCCATTAATTGACAACATGATATACTTCCTCCTTTTGTGTGAAAAATTTTTATATTCTCTTTTTTTGTGAGACAAGTATATCAAATATACCTTCCGCGATTCTATCAATATCCAACCTATTTTTATCAAATTTGTACAAATTTAAGATGATCAAGAGAAAAATATGATATAATCTAACAAACAAAAACGCAGATAAAAGATAAGACAGGTGATAAAGATGACGGTTTCTTTTCCTAAATGCAATATCGGCAATATCGACTTTGTGATCTCCATGGATGAGAAAAACATGCGGGAAAATGTGCATTTCCTTTCTGATGATTTTCCTATAGCCATGTATACGCAGCACTACTCCCATGCTACGCGGGATCATATTCCTTTTCACTGGCATGACGAGCTGCAGATGACCTGGGTATTTGAAGGGAGGCTGGAATACTGCGTCAATGGAGATACGTTCTCCCTTTCCCATGATAAGATCCTTTTGATCAACAGCCAGCTTATGCACAGTTCCAGGACTGTCTCCCAGGACGCCAGAGCGCTATGCATTGACTTTAACTTAAGTATTTTTCACCCATTGGTTTTAAAGCATTACATCCTGCCATTTCTGGAGAACAGTTCGTTTTCCTATATTCTGCTGCCTTTAAGACCTTATCAGCCGGCTTCTCTTGATGACTTTTTGAATTGGACAAAGGCTCCTTCCGGTTATTTTTCGATCATAAATTTTCTTTCGCAGATGTTTGAATCAGTTATAAGGGATTTCAAAAAGGATGAGCATCCGGTAGACTATGATGAAATAGAGATGTTTCATACTGTTTTAAACTATATATACAGCCATTACGCAGAGCCGCTGACTGTGCAGCAGCTTGCTGTCCAGATCATGACAAACAAAAACCGGCTTACCGATCTGTTTAAAAAATACACCAATATGGCTCCGATCAAATTTCTGAATGAATATCGTCTCTATATTGCCCAGAATCTGATCATACATACGGATAAATCGATCTCAGAGATCAGCGAAGATGTGGGGTATAATCAGCTCAGCTATTTTATCCAGCAATTTCGTGATAATTATGGACTTTCCCCTCTAAAATACCGGAACAAGTACGGGCAAAAAGCAGAGGGAGGACATACTTCGATTACCCCCCCCCACGCACACGATCCTGACTGTTCTTAGACTCCTGTTCTGGTTTCCTCATATCAAAAAGAGACGGCCTCTTGATCTTTCAGGATTCTTTCTTTTCCTGATCTTCAAGAGACTGTCTCTTACTATGTCGTATATAGTCTTTTCAGGTGTTCTCTTTTTTCGCTTAGAACAGCGGCACTACCGCTCCCTGATAAGTGTCTTCCATGTACTGCTTTACTTCATCGCTCTGCAGAGCCTCTACCAGGGCTGTGATCCCAGGATCGCTCTCGTGGCCTTCCTGTACGGCAACTACATTGGCGTATGTCGTCGCGCCGATAGACTCAGAATCCTCAACTGCAAGGGCGTCCGCAATGCTCAGCCCTGCATCGATGGCATAGTTGCCGTTGATAACAGCGATGTCAACGTCTGTTAAGGAACGCGGGATCTGAGCTGCTTCCAGTTCGAAGATCTCCAGGTTCTTCGGGTTCTCAACAATATCGTTCTTTGTAGCGTTGATGCCAGCTTCTTCGTCCAGGGTGATCAGGCCGTTTGCCTCCAGGAGCAGAAGGGCTCTCGCCTCGTTTGTAGCGTCGTTCGGCACGGCAACTCTTCCGCCGTCCGGAACTGCGTCAAGGCTCTCTGCGTTTCCTGCGTAAATACCAAATGGCTCATAGTGGATCGCCGCTGCGGAAACAAGCTTTGTTCCTCTTTCCTGGCAGAACTGCTCCAGATAGGGAAGATGCTGGAAGTAGTTGGCATCCAGGTCGCCTGCATCCAGAGCCAGGTTCGGCTGTACATAGTCTGTGTACTCTACGATATCCAGATCGTAGCCTTTTTCATTTAACACGCTTCTGGCTGCCTCCAGGATCTCTGCGTGAGGCGCCGGGCTGGCCCCAACAGTCAGCATCTGGAGTTCTCCGGAAGCCGCTGTGGTTTCCTCCGCGGAAGCTTCTTCCGAGGAATCTTCTGCGGATTCTTCTGCCTCTGTTTCCGCCGCTGTCGTCTCTTCTGCAGGAGCCGCCGTTGTCTCTTCCGTCTGGCTTGCGCCGCACGCGGTCAAAGCCGCTGCCGCGATCGCTGCTGCTGCAAATGCTGTGATAAATTTCTTCATAATAGTTCCTCCTCTTTCTGTTTTTATGCAGCCGTTCAATACGTCTGCATTTTTATAACAAACCGCCTGCAGGGCGGATCGCTATCCCTTCGCAACCGTCCAGGACGGCCTGAACGGTCGTATCTTTTCCGTCATTTAACGGCTTCTTCTGTCTGTCGCCTTAGAGATCCTCATGAAGATCTCCTGGATGATCTGTACGATCACGATCAGAAGAACGACTGTCACGATCATGATCCCCAGCTCGTAGCGGTAGTAACCGTTGTTGATGGCAATAGCCCCCAGGCCGCCGCCGCCTACAAAGCCGGCCATGGTAGTATATCCCAGGATCGTAGTGATGGAAATGGCCGCGCCTACCAGCAGGGACGGCTTGGCCTCCGGAAGGAGCACCTTCCACACGATCTGCCCGGTAGTGGCCCCCATGGACTTGGCCGCCTCGATCACCCCGGCATCCACTTCGCGGAAGGAAGATTCCACCATCCTTGCGATATATGGCGTGGCGGAGACTACTAAGGGCGGGATGACTGCTTTAGAACCGATCAGCGTGCCCACGATCATCCTGGTCACCGGAAGCATAAGGAGCAGCAGGATGATAAACGGGACCGAACGGAGCAGATTGATGATCAGCCCCAGGATCTTCTGAAAGACCGGAAACGGCTTGATCCCGTCTTCGTCAGTAACAACCAGCAGGATCCCCAGGGGGATCCCCAGAAGATAGGAAACTCCCGACGATATGATGACCATATACAGAGTGTCCCATATCCCTTCTAAAAGCATAGCGATAGTTTTTGCATCAAAGGTCATTTTCCGTTACCTCCTCATATGGAATCTTGGCGCTGTTTAAATAATTGATCATCCGTTTTTCCTCTACCTCATCCTTTGGAAGCTGGATGATCATCTGCCCCATAGCCGTGCCGTTAATATCTTTTGTAGCCGCGTACATGATATTTACAGGGGCTTTGCAGGCCAGGATCATATTGGCCAGCACCGGTTCGCTGGATGCTCTTCCGTCGAAGATGATCCGCACCATCCTGGTGGTGGGGCCGCCGAAATCTCTTACATGCACCTGGTCGCCCATGATCAGCTGGCGGCCGATCTTCGATTTTGGATTGGAGAAGATCTCTCCTACGCTGCCCTGCTCCGCGATATGGCTTTTATCAATGATCGCGACTCTGTCGCAGATCGCTTCGATCACAGCCATCTCATGGGTGATCACAATAACGGTAACGCCCATATTTTTATTGATCGTCTTTAAAAGCTCCAGGATGGATTTCGTCGTATTGGGATCCAGCGCGCTGGTAGCCTCGTCGCAAAGGAGCACCTTCGGATCCGTAGCCAGAGCTCTGGCAATGGCCACCCTTTGCTTCTGCCCGCCGGAAAGCTGGGAAGGATAGGCTTTTTCCCTGTCTCCAAGGCCTACCATCTCAAGAAGCTTTCTCGCTTTATCTTCCGCCTCTTTTTTCGGAGTCCCGATCAGCTCCAGCGGAAAGCAGACGTTTTTCAGGACGTTTCTCTGGGCCAGCAGATTGAACTGCTGGAAGATCATCCCCATAGAGCGTCTGACTCCCTGGATCTCCTGCTCCCTCATCTTTGAAAGGGGCTTTCCTTCAAAGAACACGTCCCCCTCGGTAGGGATCTCCAGATAATTGATACAGCGGACCAGGGTGCTCTTGCCGGCGCCGCTCAGTCCGATGATCCCGAATATCTCCCCTTCCATAATGTCCAGAGTGATATCATCCAGGGCCTTGATGGGCCCGTTGGAGGTCTTAAATTCTTTTCCCAACTTTTCCAGATGGATGATAGGCTTTTTATCTTCCATGTCATAGTCTCCTTTGAAATAAAAATGCAGGCCCACGTACTGCATGGGCCTGCGGACATACATATCTATCAATATAATCTTGCAAAACGCATCTTCGCACAAACCATACAATCCTGCATTTAATTTTTGACGTACGCAAACTCACGGCACATGACCATCGTGCCGCTGTACATCATCATGCAGTTTTCCATGGTTCTTCCTGCAAACATCGTATGCCTCCTGCATCTTTTCGTAATGATCCGAGATACTTATATCTTATGGTTGATTGTATGCCAAAATACAGCTGTTGTCAAGCAGGTTTTTCGCTGCCAGTCGATCCCAGCCGATCCGTTGCAACAGTTCAGCCCCGTATCTTTAAACGGTACCACACAGGTTTACGATCACCTGCGCAAAGATCTTCGCGCTGACCACCAGCTCGTCGATCACTGCAAATTCATCGGCTCCGTGCATCCGGTTGTCTGTTCCCGGCATAGTAGCGCCGAACGCCACGCCGTTTTTCAGATCGTGGACATAGGTTCCGCCGCCGGTAGACTGGCATTCTCCCTTTCTTCCCGTATACTCTTCATAAACCGCAAGAAGGGTCTTTACAAAATGAGAATTTCCGTCTACGTGGTGAGGCGCGCGCATGGAATCGGTAAGGAAAGTGATCCCCTTTGCTTCCATAGCAGCCTTTGCCTTCTGAAGGACGGTCTCTTCTGTGGCGCAGACCGGACACCGGGTATCAAACCAGCCTTCCATCCCGTTTTCATCTGCATTCAGCATGCTGAACACTACGGTCAGCTTTCCGGACAGCTCGTCTTCCATGGCGATACCCAGGTTCTCTCCATAAATATCCCCGTGAGGGATCAGCTCCTCCAGAGCCTTTAACATCTTTGTACATGGGGACTCCTTCAATGGAAGGATATTGATAAAAGCTAACAGGCCGGTCAGGGCGTTGTTCGCCTCTTCCGGGAACGCCGCATGGCCTGCCTTGCCCACTGCGGTAATGACCGTTACCATGTCGTCTTCTTTTTCTGTGAAATCCTCAAATCTCATCTCATAGCGGACGCCTGTCTTCTCTTCCGCTTTCTTTGCCGCCTCTTCCAGCGTTTCCCTGGAAAGTCCCTGGACCGTCGCCTCAGCTTTTCCCGGCAGTACGTTGATCTTCGTACCTGCCTTTATGGAGCAGAGTTTTGGCAGAGCGTCGTCTGCGGCCCACTGAGCGGCGAAATGACCGTTCATCCGTCCTTTTTCTGTATTGGTCACCGGAAAATCCGCATCCGGGGAAAATGTCATCGGCGCTTCTTTTTCGATCGCATAGTAGTGAGCGATATCCGAGCTTCCGCACTCCTCATCCGTACCCAGGATCAGGCGCACGTTTTTCTCCATGGGGATCCCCAGTTCTTTTACTGCGCGCATGGCGTAAAGAGCGGCTACTGCGGGGCCTTTATCGTCAGCGGTCCCTCTGCCGTAGATCCTCCCCTCCTTTACCACCGGTTCAAAGGCTTGCGTCTCTTTCCATCCCTCTCCAGCCGGCACAACGTCCAGATGGGCAAGGATATCCAATCCTTTTTCTTTCTCGTTCAGATCTACGGTCCCTACGTAGGCATCATAATTATTGATGGAAAAGCCGTAATCCTCCGCCATGGACAACGCTGCGGACAGGGCTTTGTATACGCCCTCGCCGTAAGGCATGCCTTCTTTATACGGCTGTTTCTCGCTGTTGATGCTGCACAAACTGCAGATATCGTCGATCATCTCCTGACGGTGGGCTTCCATATAGCTTTCAATTTCTTTTCTGTAATCCATATCTTACCTCGCTTTCCGGTCCAGATCTTATTTCAGCATGGAAGCCAGCACCCGGTTCACTTCCTTGCCGTCCGCTTTTCCCTTTACCAAGGGCATAAGGACTTTCATGATCCGTCCTTTATCCTTAGCCGTAGGCTCCGCGATTTCAAGTTCCTTCAACACGCCTTCGATCACTTCGCGGATCTGATCCTCGTTCATATCTTCCGGGGCAAATTCCTTATAGACAGCCATACGCTTTGCTGCCTCTTCCCGGATATCGTCTCTGTCAGCCGGAGCCAGGTCATAGGTTTCCTTCGTCTGCTTCAGCTCTTTTTTTACTACTGCGTTTTCCTCGTCTTCCGTCAACGGCTCCCTTTTGTCGATCTCAGCATTTTTCAATGCGGACAGAAGCATGGAGAGAGAATCCTTTCTTTCCTTATCTTTGGCCTTCATGGCCTCTACCATAGCTGCTCTTACAACGTCGATCTTGCTCATTTGCCTGTTCCTCCTACTATTAGTTTCGTCCAAATTCGCTTAAGCGCAGGCCCGGATTTCTTTCCTCCACCATACCCACGCTCCAGCTGTTGATAAACAGAAGAAGCGGATTACCTTTCAGATCTTTGATCCGTTTCATATCTGAGGTTCCCTGGATCTTCGCCGGATCCACTTCGTCTTTATTCTCGATCCAGCGGATATATTCATAAGGAAGTTTATCCAGCTGTACTTCTACATTATACTCATTCTTTAAGCGGTAGGTCAATACTTCAAACTGCAGTTCTCCCACCACTCCCACGATGATCTCTTCCATACCGGTGTTAAATTCCTGGAAGATCTGGATCGCGCCTTCCTGGGCGATCTGATTGACGCCTTTGATAAACTGTTTTCTCTTCATCGTATCGATCTGGCGTACCCTTGCAAAGTGCTCCGGAGCAAATGTCGGGATCCCTTCAAACTCAAATTTTTCATTGGACAGGCAAAGGGTATCTCCAATGGAAAAAATACCCGGATCGAACACGCCGATGATATCGCCTGCATAAGCCTCTTCCACGATCTTGCGGTCCTGAGCCATCATCTGCTGAGGCTGGGACAGACGGATCTTCCTGCCGCCCTGCACATGGTTGACTTCCATTCCTGCTTCGAATTTCCCGGAGCAGATGCGCATAAAAGCAATCCTGTCCCTGTGGGCCTTATTCATATTGGCCTGGATCTTAAATACAAAAGCGGAAAAATCTTCTTTGATCGGGTCGATCACCTTTCCAGAAGCGATCCTTGGCAGCGGGGACGTTGTCATTTTCAGGAAGTGCTCCAGAAACGTCTCAATACCGAAATTCGTAAGGGCAGACCCAAAAAACGCCGGAGATAATTTCCCCTGGCTTACCAGATCCATGTCAAATTCGTCGCTGGCCCCGTCTAAAAGCTCAATGTCTTCCAGCAGCTTTTCATGGTAATCGCTCCCGATCACCTGATCTACGTCCGTGCCTTCCAGATCAAATTCCTGGGAAGCCACTTCCTTCTGGCCGCCCATAGCGGCGGTAAATGTGGTGATCTTCTTTGTATTCCTGTCGTATACGCCCTTAAAATTCTTGCCGCAGCCAATGGGCCAGTTGATGGGACAGGTCCGAATCCCCAGCACCTTTTCGATCTCATCCATCAGGTCAAAGGGATCTCTTGCCTCCCGGTCCATTTTATTAATAAATGTAAAGATCGGAATATTTCTTAAAAGGCATACTTTAAATAATTTGATCGTCTGGGCCTCCACGCCCTTGGAAGCGTCGATCACCATGACCGCAGAATCCGCCGCCATCAGCGTGCGGTACGTATCTTCCGAGAAGTCCTGGTGTCCCGGAGTATCCAGGATGTTGATGCAGTATCCTTCGTAATTAAACTGGAGTACGGAAGAGGTAACGGAAATACCCCTCTCCTTCTCGATCTCCATCCAGTCGGAAACCGCGTGTTTGGCTGCCTTCCTTCCCTTGACCGTACCCGCCAGGTTGATCGCTCCGCCGTATAACAGGAACTTCTCCGTCAGCGTAGTCTTTCCGGCATCCGGATGGGAAATGATGGCAAATGTTCTTCTTTTCTTTATCTCTTCTGCTATATTAGACAAAAATATGTCCTCCATTCTGATCGAAATGATTCGTAACAGTTCAGCCGTGTATCTTCCCTCCAGCACAGAATGTGCTGGAGGGAAGCCCTGGATGTCATCCCTATGCCAGGATATATGTCAAATCGCTTTTACAAGCAAGCTTGTAACGCTCTTTATCATATATCCT
>DWZA01000060.1 GCA_019118365.1 Candidatus Lachnoclostridium stercoravium
GAAGGGTGTTCGTCCTTCTCGCTCTCTGTGTTATTTTCTGTATTTTACCTGAATCCAAAACCAGAACCAATGAAAGCAGGGTCGATAAATTTGAAGCGGATTGGGTAGTGGAATTGGATTGGGTGGGAACACCGTTACTCCATCTCAATCGTCGCCGGCGGTTTCCCCGTGCAATCATACAGCACCCGGTTCACGCCTTTCACTTCATTCACGATCCTGTTTGTCACCTTCGCCAGCACTTCCCACGGAAGCTGGGCGGACTCTGCGGTCATGAAGTCAGATGTAAGGACTGCGCGCAGCGCGATGGCATAGTCGTATGTCCTGCCGTCGCCCATGCATCCTACGGAACGCATATTGGTAAGGGCGGCAAAATACTGTCCCAGGTTCTTATCAACGCCTGCTTTGGCGATCTCTTCCCGATAGATCGCGTCTGCGTCCTGGACGATCTTTACTTTTTCTGCTGTGACTTCGCCGATGATGCGCACTCCAAGGCCTGGGCCTGGGAATGGCTGACGGTATACCAGGTATTCTGGAATGCCCAGTTCAAGGCCTGCGCGGCGGACTTCATCTTTAAACAGAAGCCGCAGCGGTTCTATGATCTCTTTGAAGTCTACGTAGTCCGGAAGACCTCCTACGTTGTGGTGAGACTTGATCACTGCGGATTTTCCCAGGCCGGATTCGATCACGTCAGGGTAGATCGTTCCCTGCACCAGGAAGTCTACGGCTCCGATCTTCTTTGCCTCTTCTTCAAATACGCGGATGAATTCCTCTCCAATGATCTTTCTCTTGCTTTCCGGTTCTTCCACGCCGGCTAATTTCTTGTAAAAACGCTCCTGTGCGTTAACACGGATGAAATTCAGGTCGTACGGGCCGTTCGGGCCGAATACCGCCTCAACCTCGTCGCCTTCGTTCTTGCGGAGAAGGCCGTGATCAACAAATACGCAGGTAAGCTGTTTTCCAACTGCCTTGGACAGGAGGACAGCCGCTACAGAGGAGTCCACGCCGCCGGACAGCGCGCAGAGTACCCGTCCTGTTCCTACCTTTTCCCGGATCTCCCGGATCGTCGTCTCTACGAAGGAATCCATCTTCCAGTCGCCGGAGCAGCCGCATACCTTATAAACAAAGTTGGACAGCATCTTCATTCCTTCTTTGGTATGCATAACCTCTGGATGGAACTGCACCGCGTATAAATTCTTCTCCGGCAGTTCCATGGCCGCAACCGGGCATACCGGCGTATGGGCGGTTACACGAAAGCCTTCCGGCGCTTTCTCAATATAATCTGTATGGCTCATCCAGCATACGGTGCTGGGAGAAACATCCTGGAATAAAACGGAAGAGGTATCCACTTCCACCTCTGTGTGGCCATACTCGCTGACCGGAGCCGTCTTTACGCTGCCGCCCAGAAGATATGCCATCAGCTGGGAGCCATAGCAGATGCCCAGTACGGGAATGCCCATCTCAAGAAGCTCCTTTGGACATCTTGGAGAGTCGTCGCCATAAACACTGTTTGGTCCGCCGGTAAAAATGATCCCTTTCGGATTCATTTCCCTGATCTTATCCATGCTCATGCTATATGGATGCACTTCGCAATATACATTGCACTCTCTGACTCTTCTTGCGATCAGCTGATTGTACTGGCCGCCGAAATCAAGTACGATGATCATTTCTCGATTCATCAGGAATCCTCCTTTTATCTATTGGTTTTATCTGTCTTTGGATATTCCGGCGCACAGACTGTGCGCACGTTTTAATACTGCTTCTTTGCCTCTGCCAGGGCAGGGACGTTCCCTATTATAAAGTAGGAATAAATGATTGACAAGGATTTCCTGAAAAATCAGTCTTTTTTACTCTTTTCATCCGGTTCCAGATACTTTTTCACGTATTGCCCTGTGTAGGAAACCGGGTTCGCCGCCACTTCTTCCGGCGTTCCCTGAGCGATCACTGTGCCGCCCTTATCTCCGCCTTCCGGACCGATATCGATAATATGATCTGCTGTTTTGATCACGTCCAGATTGTGCTCGATCACTACGACTGTGTTTCCGCCTTCCGAGAGCCGACGCAGGATCTCGATCAGCTTGTGGACGTCTGCAAAATGCAGGCCTGTAGTAGGTTCGTCCAGAACATATATGGTCTTTCCTGTACTCCTTCTGCTCAGCTCAGCCGCCAGCTTGATCCTCTGTGCCTCGCCGCCGGAAAGCTCTGTGGACGGCTGGCCCAGGCGGATATAGGAAAGTCCCACATCGTAAAGAGTCGAGATCTTTCTATATATAGAAGGAACATTTTCAAAAAACTTCATAGCCTCTTCCACGGTCATATTCAGCACGTCGTAAATATTTTTCCCTTTGTATTTTACTTCCAGAGTTTCACGGTTATACCGCTTTCCGCCGCAGACCTCGCAGGGAACGTATACGTCCGGAAGAAAATGCATCTCGATCTTGATGATGCCGTCGCCGCTGCAGGCTTCGCAGCGGCCGCCTTTTACGTTGAAGCTGAAACGGCCCTTCTGGTATCCCCGTTCTTTCGCATCCGTAGTGGCTGCGAACAGGTCGCGGATCATATCGAAGACTCCGGTATAAGTGGCGGGATTAGAACGGGGCGTGCGTCCGATAGGAGACTGATCGATCGCAATGATCTTATCCAGCTGCTCCGCTCCCTCGATAGAATCGTACTTTCCTGGAATCGTCCGGGCGTGGTTCAGCTTCCTGGCCAGCGCCTTATACAGGATCTCATTTACAAGGGAAGACTTTCCTGATCCGGAAACCCCGGTTACGCAGGTCATAACGCCGAGAGGAAACGTAACATCGATATTCTTCAGATTATTCTCCCTGGCCCCTCTTACTGTAAGAAAGCCTGTGGGCTTTCTCCGCTCCGACGGCACCGGGATCTTCAGGCGGCCGCTGAGGTACGCGCCTGTAATGGACTGTTTGCATTTCATGATCTGGTTCGCCGTACCGATAGCCACTACTTCTCCGCCGTGTTCTCCCGCGCCTGGGCCGATGTCCACAATGCAGTCCGCCGCCCTCATAGTATCCTCGTCGTGCTCCACTACAAGGACGCTGTTTCCCAGATCCCGCAGGTGGAGCAGCGTCTTAAGAAGCTTGTCGTTGTCCCTCTGGTGAAGGCCGATGCTGGGCTCGTCCAGAATGTACGCCACTCCCACCAGGCCGGAACCGATCTGGGTGGCCAGACGGATCCTCTGCGCTTCTCCGCCAGAGAGAGTGCCCGTCGCCCTGCTTAAGGACAGGTAATCCAGGCCGACGTCTATCAGAAAGCTCACTCTGGCCCGTATCTCTTTTAAGATCTGCTGGCCGATGGCTAACTGCATGTCCGTCAGTTTCAGCCCGTCGATAAAATCCCGGAAAGACAGGATAGACATGTCCGTAGCGTCGTAAATATTTTTATCTCCCACAGTCACCGCCAGAGATTCCTTTTTCAGCCTTTTCCCCTTGCAGGCAGGGCATGGGGTGATCCTCATAAACGTCTCGTATTCCGCCTTGGAACTTTCGGAAAATGTCTCCCGGTATCTGCGAGCCACGTTCTGCAAAAGCCCTTCAAAAGCCACGTCATAAACGCCTTGTCCCCGCTGCCCTTTATAGTGGACCTTCAGTTCCTTTCCATTTGTGCCGTAGATCAGCACGTCATGGATCTCTTTCGGATAATCCTGGAACGGAGTATCCAGGTCAAAATGATATTCCTCGCAGAGAGCGTCCAGGATCGCCCTGGTAAAGCTGCCTTTGGCCGCGCAGGACTGCCACCCCAGCACGGTGATCGCCCCCTGGTTGATGCTCAGAGACTTATCCGGTATCATCAGGTCTTCGTCAAATTCCATCTTATAGCCCAGACCAAAGCAGTCCGGGCAGGCGCCGAACGGATTGTTGAAAGAAAAGCTCCTGGGCTCCACTTCGTCGATGCTGATGCCGCAGTCCGGGCAGGCAAAATTCTGGCTGAAATTCACCATCTCTCCGTCCTGCACATCTACCATCATCAGGCCGTTTCCCAGAGAAAGAGCGTTTTCGATCGAGTCCGTGAGGCGCTTCTCGATCCCTTCTCTTACGATCAGACGGTCCACGACGATCTCAATATTGTGCTTGATATTTTTATCTAATTTGATCTCCTCTGACAGCTCGTAAAGGTTGCCGTCGATACGGACGCGGACGTATCCGCTCCTCCTTGTGTGATCCAGGATCTTTACGTGCTCGCCCTTTCTGCCCCTGACGATAGGCGCCAGGATCTGGATCCTGGTCCGCTCCGGAAATTCCATGATCTGGTCCACCATCTGGTCTACCGTCTGCTTTTTGATCTCCCGGCCGCACTTCGGGCAATGGGGAATGCCGATCCGGGCGTACAGAAGACGCATATAATCGTAGATCTCCGTCACTGTCCCTACTGTAGAACGGGGGTTGCGGTTCGTCGATTTCTGGTCGATGGAGATCGCCGGGGAAAGCCCTTCGATGCTTTCCACATCCGGTTTTTCCATCTGCCCCAGGAACTGGCGGGCATAGGATGACAAAGACTCCATGTAGCGCCTCTGACCCTCCGCATAGATCGTATCAAAAGCCAGGGAGGACTTTCCAGAACCGCTGAGCCCGGTCAGGACCACCAGCTCATTCCGGGGGATGTCCAGGGAAATATTCTTCAGATTGTGCTCGTTCGCACCGCGTATTTTTATATATTGCTTTGCCATTGCAAATCCTTTCTGTATGACTTTTCTGAATTATACCATGTCCACTAAAACTCGTGGAGAACCTCGTTAAGTGGACAGGTATGACTCGCACTAGGCTCGTAAATACCTCGCCAAGTGCTCATATTATACCACACCATATTTTATATTGCAAACATTTGTTCGTTATTTTATCCATCCTTTCGGCAGACTATGCGGACAGCTGAGCGGATATGTATTTTTGCAACGAAAAGACGCGGTCCTTTCGGCCGCGCCTTTCGAAAAAGAATGTATAAGGAAAATGGCAAATACGCTTTTTTACAGATTTACGTCTCTGTTGCAGTCTTTGGAATAGATGTATGTAAAGTTTGTTCTGCCGCAGCCGTAAGCAGCCTGTGGGCAGAATGCTCCGAACCATACGAAGTCGTCTTTCTTGATCATCTTCCACTCGTCGTCTAACAGATAAACGCCTTCGCCTTCCAGGATGTACATGCCGTGCTCCTGAACGTGTGTCTCAACGAACGAATGGCAGCCGCCTGGAGCGAATGAAAGGATGTGCATATTCATATCAAATGCCTTGTCTACTGGAAGAAGGTCTTTGATGAATACGTTCTCCATGTTGTCATAGTATGCATATTCCATATCGTTTACATTTCCGTAGTAAACGTATGGCTGGCCAACGCCTTCAGCCGGGATAAATACCTGCTTGTATAAGATAGCTTTCATCGGCTCGGAACCTGTGTTCTTGAACTCGATGCCAACGCCTGCAGGAGCGTAGATATATGCGCCTTCTGGAGCGTCGTACTCTTTCCCGTCAACGGTAAAGCTGCCGTGTCCTTCGCAGATATACATAAATGTCTCAATGTTGGACTCTGTTCCGAACTTCTTTGTCGTGCCGCCGTTTGGCTCGGCAGTTACCAGGTACTGAACAAAGCTTGCGCCATATTTTGGAGAAGCGACAATACTTACCTTGCAGCCTTCGATTCCTGGAATGACGTTATTTACCAGTCCTTCCGGCGGAATAACTACAAATTTTCCTGGTTTGATGATAGCTCTTGTTGATAAAATGTCACTTGGATATCCCATGATCGTATACTTCCTTTCTTTTATTTTGGATAACAGTTCCAATTCTATGTATACTGGCCCGTCTGGTCTATAAGACTGCGGATCAGATCTCGTCTTTATGTGTCTCGCTGTAGGTGATAACTGCGATATATTCCAGGTCGCAGTCGCCGATGTTCTCGATGGCGTGGAAATCGCCGTCTTTGCACTGGGTCATATCGCCTGGCTCCAGTATGTACTCTGTACCGTTGTCATTTACTTTTGCTTTTCCCTTTAAGATGTAATATGTCTCGAAATCTCCGGAATGGGTGTGCTGGCCGATAGAACCGCCGACCGGGATAATGCTGACGCCAAACAGCCTTCCTGTTCCGAACATCCTATCTTTCTCCAGAATATTAACAACTCTTGTTGTTCCTTTGCCGCCCTTTAAATGTGGCTCCAGTGTAACGCTTAATTCATTTGCTCTTCTTACCATGATGTGCTCTCCTCTCCTTGATCACATATTTACGTGTTCTGCTGCGGCTGTACGCCTGTTTTGCTGCGCTCCACCCCATTTGGAGCCGCTTTTTAAAAATCCAACCTTGTGGTCGACCTCTTTTTACTATTATTCTATCACAAAAAAATAATTTTGCAAGGTAATTTTTCCCTAATTTTATCTTTTTTTCCAGGAAATTTTTACAGATCTGTCAAAATGACAAAAAAACTACAATTATTTTCCCTGTGAGCCTTGCCAATTCCTTCTTATTTATATATAATTAGAAAATGTAAACCATTCGACCGGTTTTCATATTTTACAATTCCGTTTTATACGGACATTTCTGCAAGATTTGTCCGTCAAAGAAAGGATATTTATTTATGGATCAGATGAACGGCGATTCCCAGAATATTGCTGATGTTCTTTTAAACCCGTCCCATATACGGGAAAATCTTCTCCACCTCCGGCGCAGGCTCATGCTGTCCCAGGGTGAATTTATCGAAAAATATCTGTCAAAAGAGGATGGCACTCCTCTTTTAAGCGTTTCAAAGCTTTCCAACATTGAGACTAAAGGCGGAAAGGATACGGAAAAATATGCGGAGATCATCGCAGCCCAGCTGTCTATGGATCCCGCCCTTTTCCAGCTGACCCCGGATGCCTTTGCAAAAAATATTGACGTTTTCATTGAAAAGCAGGTTCGAAGCGCTTCTGGAGACAATCTCTCCGATCTGGCGCAGATGGTGCAGAAAACAAGCTATGTAGAGACCCTTGTACGGGTGATCAGCGACTACCTTACGGACAATCTGATCTCCGGCGCTTTAAAGCCAGGGGACAAGCTTCCGTCTGACCGGAATCTTGCCGTTATGTTCGGCGTAGGCCGTACGGCTATCCGCGAAGCCCTGAAAGTGCTTTCCGTCCTCGGCCTGATCCGCATACTTCCCGGCCAGGGAACTTTTGTCGCTTCCAACAGCACGAATTTCTTTATGGCTCCCCTGTCCTGGACCTTCCTTTTAGGAGAGCACAACCTGGAAAATGTCCTTACTGTCCGTACTATGCTGGAATGCACTGCTTCCCGCCTCGCCGCCTGGAAGGCCACCGATGAAGAGCTGGACGAGATCGAAGCTATCATCCATTCCGCTCAGGAGGCTTTTTCCAATTACAATTTCCAGAAATTCCTGGAATATGATATGGATTTCCACTTAAGCCTTGCAAAAAGCTCCCACAACCCGATCATTTATGAGCTGCTTGCTACTTCCAGGAAGCTTATGGCCCATATCAGCCAGAGCGGCCTGCTGGGGATCAACGACATGATAGAAGTCGATAAGGAGCACAGCCATGTCCTCGAATCCATCCGCACCCGCGATCCGGAGATCGCTTACAAAGCCATGGTAGATCATATGGCTAATTCCAACAAGCGTTATAAAATAACATAAGACGGACAGGGAAATATTTTCCCTGTCCGCCGCTTATTATCCGGGAAACATATCCGCAGTATGTTTTCCGGATCCTTTTTTATCTACACCTCCGCAACAGGAGTGACGAATTTTCCATATCCTGCTGCATCGTCCCTGTATCTTCCGTCTTCCGCTACGACTCTGCCGCGAATGATGGTACATACCGGGGCTCCTTTGCCTTCCAGGCCGTCAAAACAGCTTACGTGGCCTTTGGTAAAGAGTTTGTCCTGCTGGCACTTCCAGGTCTTTTCCGGATCGACGATCACGATATCCCCGTCAAACCCGATCTCGAACGCTCCCTTTTTCCCGTAAAGCCCGAATACCCTGGCCGGATTATAGTCCATGACCTTTGCGATCAGGCTGGGGCTCAGTCCCTTCTTATGGACCACCATATCGAACATCATCGGAAGGAAGAACTGGATGGAATTTAAACCGCCCCAGGCATGCCATATGTCCTTGGTCGCGTTGTCTTTTTCCGCATCAGCCGCCGGAGAATGATCGCTTCCTACACAGGATAAGGTGCCGTCCAGTACATAATCCCACAGTTTTTCCATGTCTTCTTTTTTACGCATAGGCGGCGTGCACTTTGCAGGCGCTCCTTTCTCAAAAACAAAGTCTTCCGTAAATCCCAGGTAATGGGGACAAGTCTCCGCCGTCACCGGAAGTCCTTCATAGATCGCTTCTTTTACGACCTGCGCCACCATCGGATGGCTTACGTGGCAGATGTGGACGCGGCCGCCGGTCGCTCTCGCCATATCGATCACATTCTTTGTCGCCACATATTCCGTCCATACGTCGTGAGCATCCAGGAAATCCCGGATCTTTTCCTCGTTTGTGCGCCCTTCCTTTGCCTTTGCTTCCTTCTCCCTTTCCAGGATCTGTCCGTACTCTTCGCAGTGGAAGCCGCACAGCGCTCCATAGGGTTTTAAGATCTCCAGAGCTTTCCTCACATTGCCCAGGTTCACTGTTGGAAATAAGTTTCCATTGGGACAGGTAAATCCCTTAAACGCCGCGACGCCGCATTTATGAAGCTCCTCCAGGTCATCCATGTTATTTTTTATCGAGCCCGGCTGATCGTCGTAATCTCCGACGATACCGCCCCACAGGGCGAAATCCACATAGGAATGTCTGCTTATCATGGACAGTTTTATATCAAAGACTTCCCGATTGATCAGGGACGGATCGTTATTTAAAGGCATGTCGATCAGAGTCGTGCAGCCTGCCGCTGCAGCCGCGCGGGAACCTGTCTCGAAATCTTCCCGGTATTCAAATCCCGGCTCATTTAAGTGGGCGTGGCAGTCGATGATCCCAGGGAAGACGTAATTTCCCTTCGCGTCGATCACTTCCTTTGCCTCCACGTTAGTTCCAGGCTCCAGGAAAGCCGCATACTTTCCGTCCCGGATCCCGATCTCCGCCTGGAATATCCTGTCCGGGGTGACCAGCCTGCCATTTTTGATCAATAAGTCATACATATTTCAGCCTCCTTCGATTGTCTCTCCGATCCGGCGCCGCCGGCGCGTTTTGCCGGATCTTTCCTGATGTAAAAAGGAAGCGCCGCTGGTCTCCCGGAGAAAACCAGCCGGTGCTTCCTCTTTTATTTTACTTTACCCGGTTCAGGATTTCAACTCTTACTCGAAGATCGTTCCCGTTCTGAACGGCTCTGCAACCTTCATGTACTTCATTAACAGATAGTAGGACAGAGCGGTCGGGATCAGGCTTACGTACCAGGAAATGGTTACGAAGAACAGGGAAACGACTGCGCCGATCAGGATGGCGATAACAGCCGCCAGGTTCACGCCCTTAAAGCATCCCTGCGTATTGTAAAGCACGTTCAGATCCAGTTTGCGTCTTCTTAAGATATAGTAATCTGTGGCCATAACAGCGAAGATCGGGCCTAAGAACGCGGAGTAGATCTGTGTGAACAGAGCCAGACCTGCTGCGGAATCTTCTGTTACCAGTACCCACGGGCAGGTACATACAGAAAGTACGCCTACAAGGATCGCCGCTTTCTTATATGTGATCTTAAATGTATCCATCAATACATATACCGGAGGTACGATGTTGTTCAAAACGTTTGTCGTTACCTGTGCAAATGCGATGAATAACAGGGTAACGATGGTCAGGAACTTGTTGTCCAGTGTTGTTGAGAATACAACTACCGGGTCGCTGTTTCCAGTTGCGCCGGATACCATCAGACCGATCAGGCCCATGAACAGTGTTGCAGGAAGGATTGCGATGGCGTAGATCGTACCTGTCTGGAACGGTCCAATGTCATGCTTTACTTCTCTTGCGTAGTCGGAGCCATTGATGATCATTGTGGAATAAATACCTAAGAACGCTGTGGTGCCTGCCCAGAAAGGCATTCCCCATGTTCCTTCGATGCCGGAGATCGTCTCAGAGATCTCTGTGCCGTATTTTGTCTTTACAACGTAGAACATATATGCCAGAGTTGCCAGGATGAAGATACAGCTGATGTTCTCCAGCCATTTGATCCCGTGGAAACCCTTGATAGAAAGAGCTACCTGCAGGATCGTAAATAATGCGAATACAACCGGAAGGTTGTCAAATCCGAACAATGTTGTCATACAGCTGTTGATAGCGCCTGCGCCTACCCAGCTCTGGAAGCCGAACCATACGATGGCCGGGATCGCACGGAGCATGCCGGGGATCTTAACGCCGGAAACGCCGAAGCTGGAACGCAGCTGAATGGTGTAAGGTATGCCGTATTTATGTCCGCAGTTTCCGATCAGCACCAGGGCTACTGCGATAACAAGACATCCGATGATCATAGCTACGATCGCCTGAGTCATATTCAGAACGCCGATCAGGCTGGCGCCCATGGAGAAGGTTCCTACGGAAACGCAGCCCCCTAAGAATGCCGCGGTATAGGAGATCCTGTCCATGATCCTTTCTTTTGTTGGAAGAAGTTCCGGTTTGATCGTCTCAGCCAGCGCTGCGTTCACTTCCTTATTTTCTACTATTCCCATACTTATTTCCCTCCACGAAAATAAATGCTTTATTTAATTTTCTTTACCAGTTCTCCGTAGCCCTTCATCTCTTCTACAGGCTTGCAGTCCTTTGCAACAACTTTACCCCTTACCAGTGTGCAGACCGGAAGGCCCTTGCCCTTCATGCCTACGAAAGCAGAGATCTTATTTACATAGTACAGAGACTCCGGCGTGATCTCCCATTCTTTATCCGGATCCAGGATCACAAGGTCAGCGTCGAACCCAACCTGGATCGCGCCCTTCTTGCCATAGATGCCAAACGCTTTCGCCGGGCCTTCGCTTAATGCTCTTGCAAGAAGCGTCGGATCGTAGCCTCTCTTTACAACGCCTTCGCTGTAAACTACCTGCATAACGTTCTGGATACCGCTGATACCGCCCCAAACGTCAAATACGTTATCCGGATCGTTCTTTTCATAGTCTGCGCATGGAGAATGGTCGCTTCCTACGCAGCTTAATACGCCTGCGTCCACATATTCCCACATCTCTTCCACTGCGTCGGCTGTCCGTAAAGGCGGAGCACACTTGCAGATCGGGCCTTTCTCCAGCACGTCGTCCTCTGTCATGCAAAGGTAATGGCTGCATGTCTCTGCTGTAACGTCGATGCCTTCTGCCTGGGCCTGGGCGATAGCTTCCGCTACGTCCGGATGACTTACGTGGCAGATATGTACCTTACATCCCGTATCTCTTGCCAGGTCGATGATCGCCTGAGTTGCGATCAGTTCAGAAACGACTGGTCTGGAATCCAGGAAATCTCTCCATGTGTTCCGTCCTTCCTTTTTCGCCCTTGCTTCTTCCCATTTGATGATGGAGTAGTCTTCGCAATGGAAGCCTGCGCGCCCGTCAAAGGATTTGATGATCTGAAGAGCTTCTCTTGCCTGGCCGTAGCTTAAAGATACATAGTCAGGAGAAACCGGTCCGATGAAGGATTTGAAAGCAACGCAGCCTTTCTCGTCCAGCTCTTTCAGAGAATCAAAATTGTAGTCTGTCAGGCCGCCCCAGAAGCAGTAGTCCACGTAAGCGTTTGGAGAAACGTGAGCTTCCTTGGCGTCCATGATCTTTCCGTCCGTCATAGCCGGCTCGTTCTGAAGAGGCATATCCACGATCGTTGTAAGTCCGCCTACTGCCGCGGCTGCGGTGCCGTGAGCGTAGTCTTCTCTCCAGTTGTAGCCTGGGTCGTTCAAGTGGGCATGGCTGTCAATAGCGCCTGGGAATACATACTTTCCAGCGGCGTCGATGACTTCTTTCGCTTCCGGTTCCTCTCCCCATGAAGAAACCGATGCGATCTTTCCGTCCTTCACAGCTACGTTGGCTTCCAGGATGTCCTCAGAAGTAACAACTTTTCCGTTTTTGATCAAGACATCATACATTTTTCTTCCACCCTCTCTTTTCTTTTACCCTTGTTATTGTCATTTTTAACAAGCGGCTTTTTTAATTTCTCTTTCGAGTTGTCATAATTATAACACTAAAATGTGGTCAACCGCAAGACTGCAATTACAATTTTGGCTATTTATTATAGGTTTTCCCGTTTCTATTATGCAATTTACACAATATCATTTTTCGTTTCTTCTATATAAATGCTTTTTTCCATCGATTCCATTTTTCTGGATCAGAGAGAAAAAAGCAGGGAAAACCTTCTGGCTTCCCTGCCTGAAATGTATAATTTTTTGTATTAAACGTACTCTTTTTCGTCTTAACTGTATTATACTCTCCAGCTCTCCCTCCCGTCAATATCAACAAAAAACAGATGCAAAATTTTCCCGCCGGAAGTAAAATAGATGTGAGAACACCATACGGCCTGCCCATACATCCGGACAGGCCATAAAAATCATGCGTAAGGAGAAACAGATCATGAATACTGAAAGACCATCTTTTTCATTCCAGCACGTTGGCGTCAACTGTGACGATCGGGAAGAAGCCGTCAAAGTCGTAACCCTTCTTTCCAGTCTGTTCGGCCTGGAAGCCCGTACCGAAAAGAAAGGATCTCCATTTGCCGGATCCGGCATCGAAGCTATGGCCGGAAAAGGACCGGGACTTCACGGCCATCTGGCCTTCTATACCCCGGATATGGATCAGGCGATCCGTTACTTTGAAGAAAGAGGGATCGCCATTGATTACGATTCCGCCAAACGCACGGAAGAGGGAAATATCTACGTGATCTACCTGAAGGATGAGATCGCCGGATTCGCCATTCAGCTGATCAACAAGTAGGGAGTAGCTTTTTAAGTCTCGAAAGCAAAAGAAATCCCGTCTTGTCTGGAAACACGGCGATCCGCACAGCTTTTGCTGCGCCGCTTATTGCAGTCCGAAGCTCTCAAACTCGCCTTACGGCTCAGGCAGGAGAGCTTCGGACTGCGCTATGCTCGCAAAACTGTACGGATCCTGCCGAATCGTTTCCAGACAAGGCGGGATTTTCTATGTCAGTCGCTGCCTTTAAGGACCTCTGAAATATGCGCCAAGGCCGGGGAGAGTACAGGAAATTTTGTAGCCATCGGATTGGTTTACATAATCTTACTTTTCTGGATACAATGCCGGATAAGGCAGCGTTTATAAAGCGTTCCATATATGTCCCATCCAGCAGCATTCCGCCTGTATTCCGGAGAAAGCTTTGCGGCCGCGGCATATATAGAAAATCGAGACGGAAGGCAAAAGCAGCTCCGATCGCCGTGTTTGCTTTCCGTCTCGATTTTCTTTTATATCTGCTGTCGTTCTATTTATCCTTCGTAGCCCAGTTTCCGGGAGGCTTCCAAAGCTACCTGCTTCAGGTACTCGATATTCTTCTCGTTGATGATCTCGTCCATACGAAAGACAGGGCCGGTAACACTGATGCCTGCCACGACCTTTCCGGAGAAATCGCGGACAGGAAGGGAGATACACCTCGCGCCGATCTCGCATTCCTCGTTATCAAAGGCGTATCCCTGTTTTTTCACTGTCTCCAGCTCTTTTAAAAGGGCCCGCTTTGTAGTGATCGTATTGTCGGTAAATTTCTGAAGGCCTTTTTTCTCGATCATCTTATCAATATAGCTTTCCTTATGGTTCAGAAGAAGGAGTTTTCCTACGCCGGTGCAATGCATGGGGGCGAGGTTTCCGATCCGCTGCATGGTCCGGATCATCTGGTCCGGTCCCGGCACCACTTCGATATAGACCACGTTCATATCCTGCTCGATGGCCAGGCATACCGACTCCTTTAGCGTTGCGGCGATCTCCTTGGCAAACGGCCTCAGCGTACCCTGGAGTTCTACATTGGCGCTGACCTTATTTGCTACGGCGCAGATCTTATAAGTAAGATAATATTTCAGCGTATCCTTCTCCTGGTCTACGTACCCGCAGCTTTGAAGGGTGGACAGGAAACGGATCACCGTGCTGGAATTCATCCCCAGGTCCCCGGAGATCTCCTGGAGCCGCTGCGGTCCCTCCTTCTCCGCCAGATATTCAATGATAGCGAAAGCTTTTTCTACGGACTGGTTCTTTTTCGCTGCTTTTTCTTTCACTTCTACCATATCTTATTTCACATCCTAAACTCTGATTTCAAATAATGAAGTTCAATTTAATTTATTATACCATTATTCCAAATCCTTTTCAACGGACTTTTATACTATATTACACAATTCCATTTTTGATTTTAAAAAAATTTTCAACAATTTTATAAAAACATCTTGAAGTTTTATGAGGGATGTGTTACACTGTAGCCATAGATGTGAAATTCATTTTCACATAGTGAAATCAAGTAACTATTAATAAGTGAATTTTCAGAAAGGACGAGGATCATTATGAATTTATCAAAAGCAATCGTTGAGATCTGCAAAAAAGAAGGCATTACTGATGCTTTCGGTATCCCAGGCGCTGGATGTAATGCGTTTTACGATGCATTAAAGGATGAGAAAGACACCATCCATCACATCACGATGCGTCATGAAGAGTGCTGCGTACACGCTGCAGACGGCTACTACAGAGCAAGCGGAAAGATGGCTTTAGCTATCTGTACTTCCGGCCCAGGCGCTACAAACTTCACAACTGGTCTTTACACAGCTAACATCGACAGCATTCCGTTAGTAGCTATTACCGGACAGGCTGTAAGAGCTCAGTTAGGAAAAGATCCGTTCCAGTGCGTAGACATGGTTAACATTGCAAAACCAGTTGTTAAATACGCTACATGCTTAACAGATCCTAAGACAGCTGTTGACGAAGTTATCAAGGCTTTCAAGCTGGCTAAGAACGGCAAGCCAGGCCCAGTCCTGATCGACTTCCCGCTGGATATGCAGAAGGCAGAAGTTGACTTTGATCCGGATTCTTACGTTCCGGCAACTGTTGACAATCCAAAGGCTTCTCCAGATGCGATCAAGGCAGCTATGAACATGCTGTTAGAGGCTAAGAACCCGGTTATCTTAATGGGCGGCGGCGTTATCCTTGCTCATGCTGAGAAGGAATTAGTAGAATTTGCTGAGATCATGAATATCCCGGTAGTTATCACATACATGGCTAAGGGCGGTATTCCTTCTGATCATCCGTTATTCGGCGGTATGCCAGGTATCCAGTGCGGCAGCCCAGTAGGCAACAAGGTATTCTCTGAATCCGACGTTGTTCTGGCTATCGGCAACAGATTCACTGACAGACATACAGGCGATATCAACATCTATACACAGGGCAAGAAGTTCATCCACATCAACGTAGAGAGAAGCGAAGTTGGCAAGATCTTCAACCCAGACCTTGGCATCGTTGCTGACGCTAAGGATGCGATCGATCAGCTGCTTGCTGCTGCTAAGGCTCTTGGACAGCAGAAAGGTTCTGACAGAGTTGCGGGAATTCCTGCTCTTCGTAAAGAACTTGCAAGAAAAGTTGATCACACATGCGTACCGATCAATCCGCACAGAGTATTCGGCGAGATCAACAAGTGCTTCGACGACGATACAATGTACACAACCGGCTGCGGTATCACACAGATCTGGTCCGGCCAGTTACAGGAGATCAACAAGCCGAGAAAATACATGCCTTCAGGCGGCGCTGGCTGCTTAGGCTGGGATATCCCAGGCGCGATCGGCGCTATGGTTGCTACAGGCTGCAAGGACAAGTGCGTATGCTTAATGGGTGACTTCGGTTTCACATTCCACGTACAGGAGATCGCTACTGCTGCAACAAACAACATTCCGCTTATCGTTTGCATCGTAAACAACGCTTACCTTGGTCTGATCAGACAGAACCAGAAGTTTGCTTACAACTATGAGTACGGCGTAGCTATGCCAGAGAACCAGGGCGACATCGACTATGTAGAAGTTGCTCACGGCTTCAACTGCGAGGCTGAGCGTGTATTCAAGCCAGAAGACATCGCTGGCGCATTTGAGAGAGCGAAAGCTTCCAAGAAGCCATACATCATCGATATCGTTTGCGAGCCGCAGGCTCACTGCTCTATGGGCAATGATATCCTTCATGTAAGAGAATTCAACGCTGAATAATCATTCCTATACACAAGAGGGCAGGTCTTAATGGCCTGCCTTTTTGTTGTATCAGTTCAATCTTGTGACGCTCATGATCATATATCCTGGCGCACGGCTGAACTTTTTGTTACTCATTAGTATTTTTAATAGGTCTTTCCTATTGTTATAAGTCACTAATATGTGCTACTATATTACCTGTTGGATATTCTTTTAAATAGGAAGTCAAATTTCATACAAATACAAAGGAGTGTTATCATGGGCGGATTTTTTGGTGTTGCATCCAAAACGAACTGTTCACTGGATCTTTTTTTCGGTGTTGACTATCATTCCCATCTGGGAACGAAACGCGGCGGCATGGCCGTCTACGGCCCCGGCGGTTTTCATCGCTCCATACACAATATTGAAAACTCCCCTTTCCGGACGAAATTCGAAAAGGATCTGGACGAGCTGGAAGGAAATATGGGGATCGGCTGTATCTCCGATATGGACCCTCAGCCTCTTCTGATCCAGTCCCATTTAGGCAGCTATGCCATTACTACGGTAGGCAAGATAAACAACCAGGAACAGCTGGTAAAGGAGGCTTATGAAAGCGGCCATATCCATTTTATGGAGATGAGCGGCGGAAAGATCAATTCCACAGAGCTTGTAGCCGCCCTGATCAATCAGAGCTCCAGCCTGCTGGAGGGCCTGCTCTACGCCCAGGAGAAAATCGACGGTTCTATGACGATCCTTCTTCTGACTCCGGAAGGGATCTACGCTTCCAGGGACCGGATGGGCCGTACGCCGGTGATCTTAGGCAAAAAAGAAGACGCCTACTGCGTTTCCTTCGAAAGCTTTGCTTATTTGAACCTTGGCTACTCTGATTTTTCGGAGTTGGGCCCCGGCGAGATCGTCCTGGTAAGGCCGGACGGTGTGGAGACGCTCAGCAAGCCCCGCAAGGAGATGAAGATCTGCACCTTCCTGTGGACCTATTACGGCTATCCTACATCTACCTACGAAGGCGTCAATGTAGAGCAGATGCGGTACAACTGCGGAAAGATGCTGGCGCAGAGAGACAAGGGCAACATTACCGTTGACAGCGTTTCCGGCGTTCCGGACTCCGGCATCGCCCACGCCATCGGATATTCCACAGAATCGGGCATTCCATTTACCCGCCCGTTTATCAAGTATACTCCCACCTGGCCAAGATCTTTTATGCCGCAGAACCAGAATCAGAGAAATCTGATCGCAAAGATGAAGCTGATCCCTGTAGACGTGCTCATCCGCGGCAGAAGCCTTCTTCTGATCGACGATTCCATCGTCCGCGGCACACAGCTGGGTGAGACGACAGATTTCCTCTACCGCAGCGGCGCGAAAGAGGTCCACGTGCGGCCCGCCTGCCCGCCTCTGCTTTACGCCTGCCCCTACTTAAACTTCTCCCGTTCCGCTTCCGTCATGGATCTGATCACCAGACGGGTCATCCGGGAAAGGGAAGGCGACGAAGTTTCCGACGAGCTGCTGGACGACTACGCGGATCCAGACAGCACGAATTATAAAGAAATGGTAGAAGAGATCCGCAAGAAACTGAATTTCACCACTCTTTTCTTCCACCGCCTGGACGACATGGTAGAATCCGTGGGGATCTCCCCATGCAAGCTGTGCACCCACTGCTGGAACGGAAAAGGCTGATCCTAAAACAACGGTTCAGACGGCGCTCTGGACCGTTACAAAAAAGAGCCATTGCCTGACAGACTTTCATCTGCCCCGCAATGGCTCTTTTGCTTGTCCTTATTCCATCTGTAATTTTGTTCCAATGATCGTTCCGCTTTCCGGATTGATCTCGCAAGTTCCCCTCATGCCGTCTGCGGTAAAATCCACCAGATAGCTTTTCAGATCTCCCTTGTAGTCAAGTCTTACCGCCAGCTCGCAGGCTTCCGGATACTGATCCAGCACCACTTGCTTGGCCTGGTCTTCGTTAAACACTACCTGCTTGCTTCCCTTATGCTGGAACAGCCAGCTTTTATAAGAACTGATCGTTCCGCTCTGAGAATCTACAGCGATCTGATAATACTCCTGAAGATCTCCATTGTAATAGACCACTTCATATCCGCCGTCCCGGCTCTCCGCGTACTGGAACTTGCTGCCTTCTGTGATATAGCTCTTAGCGATACTGCATGCTTCATCCTTTGTAATACAGGCTGCTGCCGTCTCCGGTCTTGCTGCGCCGGAACCTGCATATGCTGTCATCTGCGCTGCAAGCAGGAATACTGCCGTGCCTGCCGCCAACAAGAATCTTTTCATCAATACCTCCCGTATTCCAACCGCTGTCCAAATCCTGTCGTTCTCAGCTGAATCTTTTATATCTATAAAAATGAGTATACCACACTTTCGCAGAAAAGTCATTCACTATTTGTCCTTATCTGCAATTCGCAAAAGAAAACATCCATTTTAACAGAAGCTTGAAACGGCCATAGAAAAGTGCTGGTTTCTTTTGCGGTTTCGGAGCCAGAACCTCTAAGGTTTGGAAAATCTGCTAAAAGCATAAGCCCCAATTCCAACTCGCGTATTTACGCTCAAACATGGGAATTGGGGCTTATAACGCAGTATTTTCCAAGCCAAGAGGTTCTAAGCCTCCTGCAAATGCAAAAGAAACCAGCGCTTTTATGGCCTGTTCTATTCAGATCGAAAATGATTCGCGAATGTAATTTTGCGGATCGCAGATACGGCAAAAGCGGTCTGAACACGTGAAAGACCGCTTTGCCTTATTATGATCCAATATTACTTTTCGAATTGGAGATCCTTACTTGCGGTGCATGGAGAAGGAATCCATCGGATACTGTTTCAGGTTCTCGTATACCTGGCGGGCGTCTGCCTGGCCGATGAGCGTATCCCTGTCTTTCTTTGCCTCCATCTCCGTCTTGTGCTTGCTTGGTCCGCCGACGCAGCCGCCGACGCAGGCCATGCCTTCGATGAAGTCTGCCGGAAGTTTTCCTGCTCTTAAGAGAAGAAGGGCTTTCTTGCACTCTGCCGCGCCGTTGCACTTCATAACGTTTACATTGTTGTCAATGCCTTTTTCCGCCATGCACTCCAGTACGGCTGCCGTTACGCCGCCGCCGTTTCCAAAGCGTTTTCCAAATGTGGATGCCTGCTGGTCTTCATTTGGCTCCGGCTCCAGCTCTACGCCTTTGGCTCTCATCATCGCGCGGATCTCGCCGATAGTCAGGGCGTAATCTGCATTGTCCATGATATTTAAGTCCAGCGTCTCGCTCTTCTTGGCGATACACGGACCGATGAATACGGCGATGGTTCCCGGATCCTGAGCCTTCAGCATCCTGGATACGGCGCACATCGGAGAAACTGTGGTGGACACATGGTCCATCAGCTGTGGAAAATGCTGTTTGATCATATTTACAAAGGCCGGGCAGCAGGAGGTGGTCATCTTCTTTCCTTCCTTGTATGCTTCCGCCCACTCTTCCGCCTCGTAAGCGGCGGTCATATCTCCGCCTAATCCAACGTCGATCAGGTCTGCAAAACCGATCTTCTTTAAAGCGGTCCTCCAGCTGGAAACCGTGATATCCTTGCCGAACTGTCCCTCGATGGAAGGCGCGATCATGGCTACTACCCGCTTGCCGGCGCGGATCAGGTTGATCACGTCTACCAGGAATGTCTTGGAACCGATGGCTCCGAACGGGCAGCTGTGGATGCACGCGCCGCACTGGATGCATTTATTTTCATCAATGATACAGATACCATATTCGTCATAGGTGATCGCGTCTACCGGGCAGGCTTTCTTACACGGCCTCTCCAGATGAGCGATCGCGTTGTACGGGCAGGCCTGGGCGCACTTGCCGCATTCCTTACACTTATTAGGGTCGATGTGGGCCCTGTGCTCTCCCATGGTGATCGCGCCGAAATTACAGGAATTCTGGCACGCTTTACCCATACATTTCCGGCAGTTGTCTGTTACTACGTAAGAGGCGATCGGACACTCCTCGCAGGCTGCGCCGATGACCTGGACTACATTTCTGGAATCCTTGCCAGAAGGGCACAGGCCCTCGGCCAGGCGCACTCTCTGGCGGATGATCTCTCTTTCTTTATAGATACAGCAGCGGAACTGAGCCTGCGGGCCTGGGATCATTTTATATGGGATCTCGGATTTCTCATCCATCTTTCCCTCCCATGCCAGCTTTGCCACCTCGTAAAGCACGTCATGCTTGATCTTCAGTATCGTAGCGTCATTTGTTACCATTACTTTCCTCCTAAACTTTCTCTTTATGAGCGTTTTTTTATTCAATAATAAGTTACTGTAACCTGTTTCCCCATTGCCGTTACTGTCTGCCTGAGCTGTTCCACCAGGTTCTGACGGATGCCCAGGTCAAAAGGAAGTCCCGGATTCTGATAGGCGCTGTTGATCGCTTTTCCTACGTAAAGATGAAGCTCTGTACAATCTTCTATCAGCATTTTTGCTACCATAGATGCCCCGTTTACTTTATCCAGTTCCTCGAAAAACGCCTCGGAAACTGTTTCGTTCTGGACATAGCGCTTCAGCAGCTGGACCACGCGGTTCAGCGTAAGAACGCCTTCCGTTACAAGGTCGATCCCTTCTATAAACGCCATCGGCGGAATCTCCGGATCCACATAGTTTAACGATACGTCCAGCTTTCTTCCCAGCACTCTGGAAACGATGGTGGCGCTTGTGCCGCCGCACACGACTCTTTTTGTGTTATCGTCCCCTGCCATAAAACTTTCTACCATCTTTTTGTCGTCGTCCGGATTCTGGGCAGGCCCGGTCATCAGATGGACCGGTTTGCTGTCGATGATCCTCATCACAGCCACTGTCGTATCGTCTCCCGGACGGGACATATACAGATCGTCGCACGCCTGGCAGATAGAAGTAGCCAGACGGATAGCGGATATCGTCAGACGATACTGCCTTAAGGCATAGTCCGCGATATCCTTCCATTCCCACCCAAAGTTCAGCAGATCGCCTACTCCCGCATGAATGGTCCCATCGCTCATCAGGATCAGCGCGTCTCCTCTCTGGACGCGGAAACGGAATTCATTTATTTTTTTATCTTCAATAACCCGGATATTCTCCGGTATCTCTACCAGTTCCCCATTGCGGATAAAGATACAGGACGGATTATCAAATTCTACCAGATAGGCGTCTCCGTTATGGAACACCTGCAGGATGCTGAACGTAGAATACGCCACCTTCCGCACCTGGCAGATGGGAAGCGTCTGCACGATCGTCTCCACGCATTCTTCCAGAGTCGCCCCGTTTAAAAACATAGTCCCCAGAATCTTGGAAGTCAGAGTCGACAGGATGTTCGCCTTTACTCCGCTTCCCATCCCGTCTGCCAGGATGAGGATATCGGAGTCGTCTGTCTTCAGAATCTCCACCTTGTCGCCGCAGAGGACTTCCGTAAACTTATTCAGACTCTTATATGCTACATCTACTGTGATTCCCATTTACCTGCCCCCGCTTTCACTTCCGTCATCCAGCAGCGAGCGGCACAGCTTTGTCAGAGTGGTCTTTGTCTCCGCAGTAGTCTCGCCTAAGAGTCCGGCAATCTCCTGGGCCACCATCATCTGCTTATGGATGACTTTCTGGGCCAGGTCGATAGTCTCCAGCTTCTTTTCATAGTCTTCCTGAGCTGTCTCTTCTTCTTTTGTAATGTCGATGAACGTTCCCAGGACAACGTCCTGCTTCGGTATATATACAATATTCTGTAAGGTGGAAAGGTTGTACTCCGGATAAGAGACTTTCTTTCCATGGATGTTCTGCCTGCTGTCAAATACCCACTGGAAATCCGACGGGTCTACCAGCTCGAACAGATACATCTGCAGCGCTTCCTGGCGTGTCTTTCCAAAATACTTCTCCCCGACTGCAGAATACTCCATGATCTTCATATCCCGGTCCACGATCAGGACGATATTCGGCGACGTCTCCATGACCAGGTTGGCGAGAGACTCTGCCTTTTCGTTCATAAACGGAATGCACATGTTCAGCTCGGCCTTTTTCTGGAATACGGCGATCGCCTTTTCCCGGCAGGTAGGGTAGCCGCAGGCGCCGCAGTTTAATTCGTCTTCCGGCCGTACTTTTCCCGTCATGCGCAGGATCTCCTGAATCTGCTCTTCCGTAGGCTGAAGATCGTGAGGCGAACGGTCGTAAAAATCTTCCCGGAACGAGATCCCGTCCATCATATTCTTCAGTTCTTCCTTTTCCGGAGCTTCCTTGGCCACAGCGTCTTCCATATCGATCTTTATGCGGAATGGAGACGGACAGTCCTTATTGACCGCCGGGCCTTTAATACAGCCGCCCTCGCACATATTCATCTCGATAAAACAGCCTTTGATCTCGCCCTTTTCCAGGCTCTTGCACAGCTCGATGCAGTTTTCCGATCCATGGACGTAGAACTTCCGGTATCCGTCGGCTTCTGCCTCAGCCGCCATAACGGAGCTTATCACGCCGCTGGTGACCGGATAGAGGCGATTGATCCTGGGATCCAGCTTTTTAAATGGGATATCTTCGCAGTCCTTGATCACGATGTCTTCCTCATCCAGCCACCTGGTGATGTCGTTAAAGTTCAGCACCGCGTCGATCACGCCTTCGTGCCTTAAGTCCTGGGCCTCCTGCTTTTTGGCAATGCACGGTCCCAGAAATACGACCTTTGCATCCGGATCCTCTTTCTTGATCATCTTGCCATGGGCGATCATGGGGGAGACTACCGGAGCCATATACGGGATCAGATCCGGATAGTAGATCTCGATCAGGGAATTTACGCTGGGACAGCAGGTGGTGATGATATTTTCCATCCTGCCCTCTTTCAGGAGCTCCACGTATTCCGCCGTCACGGCCGCCGCTCCCTCGGAAGTCTCCCGCACCTCTGCAAAGCCAAGCTTCTGCAGCGCTCCGTTTACCTGGCCTAAGGTTCCGTATTTTAAAAGCCCCATATAGGACGGAGCGATCGAAACGACTACCCGCTCCCCCTGGCGGATAAACCGCTGTACAAGTCCAAGGTCGCTGGTGAGGGTCTTCGCTGACTGCGGGCAGATCTGCAGGCAGTGGCCGCAAAGAACGCACTTGTCTTCCATGATCTCCGCACGGCCGTCTTTGATCATGACCGCCTTTACGTCGCAGTACCGGACGCATTTGTAGCAGTGCTTGCACTTTGTAGCTTTAAAATCAATGATCCCCATACGCTACAGCCTCCCAAGTATTTCTTTTTCGAAAAACTCCTGTACTCCTTCCGGTTTTACTGCTATCAGATCGTCGTCTACCGTAACGCAGACTCCGTTTTCCATACAGTTTCCACTGCAGAACGCCCCGTTTAAGTCTACCTGTCCCGTCAGTCCGTGCTGGCTGACCAGATTCTGCAGCTGCTGGATGATCTCTCTGGATCCTTTCAAATGACAGGCGCTCCCAATACAAATCGTAACTCTCATACAAATCCTTCCTCCGTGTTTTTGAAATAGCCTATAGATGACTTCATTATCTCATGCTGTGATATTTTTATCAATTACTTTTTTTAAGATTTCGCCTTTCATGACAGCTTCGGCGTCCCCACCTTTTTATTTTCCTTTCTCCACTGGCTGGGGGAGAGGCCGTAGGTCTTTTTAAAGGCTCTGGAAAAGTGGAGCTGGTTTGGATAACCGACGCTCCTTCCGATCTCATTGATGCTCATGTCGGAAAATTTCAGCATCTCCGCCGCCTTGTTCATCCGGAAATAGATGAGGAACTGCTGAAGCGTCTGGTTCATGGATTCCCGGAAGATCTTGCCCAGATAGCTCCTGTTCAGATTGCAGAAGCCTGCGATGTCTTCTATGGTGATCGGCTGGCTGCAGTTCTGTTCAATAAAGGTGACCGCCTCCCTGACATAGAAATCCTTCAGTTTTCCTTCTGTCATCTCCTTCTGGGACGCGGAAGACTGGATCAGCTGATCCAGGAACAGATAAAGGTGGCCGATCTGGTACAGGGACGAAGCCTTTTTATTTTTCGCCAGCGTCAGAAGCTCGTTTTCCAGAAGCACAGCCTGCTCCTTCTTTCCACAGCGATAAATAGGAGAATCATAAGTCAGGCCTGCCGTCTCCACGTACTCCCTGGCCCGTATGCCGTCAAATTCCACCCAGGCGTATTCCCAAGGTTCCTTTTCGTCCGCCATATAAGTCGTGATCTGCTGAGGATAGATGATAAATCCCTGCCCAGGCTTTAAATGGTATATATGCGTGACGTCCTGGGAATCGGTAGAATACAGAACGCCTTTTCCAGAAATGACAAAATGGAACAGATAATGGTTCCGGGAAGCCGGGCCATAGGAATGGAGCGGCTTGCAGCGTTCCCATCCGTACTGGAAAAGCGTGATATCGATATATCGTTCGTTCGGAAAAATATTAAATAAAAAATCGCCCATGATCTCTGCCCCTCCTGATACCATAATTTTATCATAATATATCTTTTTTGCATATATCAAGCATATTGGTATATCAATGTTTTTTGGATATATATACCCTATTATTTAAAATTGATATAATCTAACAAGAATTTAAGTATATTTTATCAAATATACTCAACTCTACTCTCTTATCTGGCCAGATAGATGATAACATTTTAACAATCTTTTTCCGTTCAGGTGATCCTGGACAGCAACTTTTATAAACAAGGAGGGTATATCGTGAGAATTATGAAAACGGCTGCTCTGGCACTTTTAGCAGCATCTCTGGCTGCAGGAGTAACCGCCTGCGGCACAGGCTCAAAAGACGGGAAGACCCATTTGACGTTCCAGATATGGGACGTGGCCCAAAGAGACGGCATGCAGGCGATCTGCGACGCCTACACAGAGAAGCATCCTGATGTTGTGATCGAAGTACAGGTGACCAGCTGGTCGGAATACTGGACCAAACTGGAGGCTGCTGCCATCAGCAACCAGATGCCTGACATCTTCTGGATGCATACCAATGAGATCTTAAAATACGCGGACTACGGCAAGATCGCCGACCTTACCGACCTGTATGACGACGAGGATCCGGACTATTATTCCAAACACTTTTCCGAGATCACGCTTGCCAATATCCAGGGCAGCGACGGCAGGTATTACGGGGTTCCCAAGGACAAGGATACTGTAGGCCTCGTATACAATAAAGAAATGTTCGACGCGGCGGGCGTAGCTTATCCGGACGAGACATGGACCTGGGACGACATGGAAGAAGCTTCTCAGAAGATCTACGACGCCACTGGAAAATACGGCCTGATGGCTTACGGCGACGACCAGCTGGGATACTGGAACTTTGTTTATCAGAACGGCGGGACCATTTTAAGCGAAGATAAAAAACACGGCGGCTTCGACCAGCCGGCGACCATTGAAGCCATGAAGTACTACATAGGGCTTCAGGATCACGACTGGTGCCCGGATCAGAATTATTTCGCTGAGACGACCCCTGGCACCGCCTTCTTCTCCGAACAGGGAGCCATGTTCCTGGAAGGAAACTGGAACATTCTTTCTGAAATGCAGAATTATCCGGAAATGCAGGGAAAATGGGACGTTGCCGTTCTTCCCAAGTGCCCGGATCCGGCAAGCGGCGACGGACGGGCCACTATTTCCAACGGCCTCTGCTACGCAACTGCGGCGGAAGGAAAGAACCTGGATATCGTAAAGGACGTCCTGAAATTCTTCGGTTCCGAAGAGGGACAGAGGATCCAGGGAGAATCCGGAGCGGCCATCCCTGCCTACATCGGTCTGGAACAGACATGGGTAGATGTGTTCGACCAGTTCGATTACCGCCTGAACGTGGAATGCTTCGTCGATATGTTTGATTACAGCGTGCAGAGCGTCAACAACGCCAGCCGTCCTGTATGGAAACCGGAAGTGACCGACGCCCTTTTGAAGATCTATTCCGGCCAGCTGACCGTTGACGAAGGACTTCAGGAAATGCAGGATGCGATCAACACCGCTGCGGAAGAAGAATAGAAAGGAAGGTGCACTATGGCAAATTCATCAGGAAAACTCAGCAAACATGCCCGTTCCGAAAGCATGTGGGGATATATCATGGTAGCCCCGACCATTATTGGTCTTCTGGTATTAAACCTTTATCCATTTTTTGATACTATAAAACTCAGTTTTTCAAAAACAAAGCCTTTCGGCCTCTGGGAGCTGCAGGGAATCAAAAACTACGTGGACATGTTCCAGAGCGCCGAGTTCTGGAGAGCCAACTGGAATACGATCTATTTCTGTATCCTGACCGTGCCCATCGGAATATTCCTGGCTTTAGGCGTAGCCGTTATGCTTAACAGCAAGATCAAAGGAAGAGCGGGCTTCCGCGCCATCTTCTTCCTCCCCATGGTCGTTGCCCCGGCTGCCGTAGCCATGGTATGGAAATGGATGTTCAATACAGAATACGGCATTATCAATACGGTCCTCGGTCACCATATCAACTGGGTGACGGATCCTAACATCATCATGATCACCTGCGCCATCGTAGCGATCTGGAGCGCCATCGGATATGACGCCGTGCTCCTGCTTTCCGGACTTCAGAACATTTCCAAGTCCTACTACGAGGCGGCAAGCCTGGACGGAGCGACAAAATGGCAGCAGTTCCGCCACATCACCCTCCCCATGGTCTCTCCGACGCTTTTCGTCGTGCTGATCATGAGGCTTATGGCTTCCTTAAAGGTTTACGATCTGATCTACATGATCGTCGAGGAATCCAACCCGGCCCTTACAAGCGCCCAGTCGCTGATGTACTTATTCTACCGTGAATCCTTTGTTACCGGCAACCGCGGCTTCGGCTCGGCAGTAGTAGTCTGGACCGTAGCGCTCATCGGCCTGGTAACTGTCGTCCAGTTCTGGGGACAGAAGAAATGGGTTAATTACGAGGTATAAAGAAAGGAGAGAGATATATGAAATCACGGGAAACAGCAAAGCGGAACCGAACCATCGCTACCTATGCGTTTTTCATCATCGGCTCTGTGATCATGATCTTCCCCTTTGTATGGATGTTCCTCACCAGCTTTAAGACAGTGAGCGAGAGTATGCAGATCCCGCCCACGATCCTGCCTTCCAGCTGGAGCCTGGACAATTTTAAAGACGCAATGGCAAGCCTTCCTTTCGGCTCCCTCTACATCAACACAGCCCTGATGATCTTCTGGCGCGTGGTATGCGCCGTAGTCTTCAGCTCTATGGCAGGCTATGCTTTTGCAAAACTGAATTTTAAAGGAAAAAATATTCTGTTCAGCCTGGTGCTGATCCAGATGATGCTTCCTTCTCAGATATTTATCACGCCTCAGTACCAGATGCTTGCGAAGCTGGGACTGACCAACACCATATTCGCCCTTGTATTCCCAGGCCTTGTCAGCGCCTTCGGAACCTTTTTCCTCCGCCAGGCATATCTGGGGATCCCCAACGAGATCGCGGAAGCGGCTTACCTGGACGGATGTACCCAGTGGCAGACTTTTACCAAGGTAATGGTTCCTCTGACCACTTCCTCTATGGCGGCTCTGGCTGTTTTCACTGCAGTATTCGCTTACGGCGACCTGATGTGGCCTCTGATCGTCAATACGGACCTGAACATGATGACTCTTTCTTCCGGCCTTGCCACATTAAGAGGACAGTTCAGCACCAACTTCCCTGTTATGATGGCCGGTTCCCTTCTTGCTATGGTTCCTATGGTTGTTCTTTACATGATCTTCCAGAGGCAGTTTATTGAAGGCGTTGCCATGACAGGCGGAAAATAAAAATCAGGAGGACTTGAGAAAATGTCGATCATATATAATGAAAGCAAAAAGACTTATACGTTACTGACAGCAGAAACAGCTTATCAGATGAAGGTAAGCGAATACGGGTACCTGCTCCACTTATATTACGGCAGACGCGTGGAAGACGAGGATCTGAGCTATCTGATCCAGCTTCAGGACAGAGGTTTTTCCCCCTGTCCCAACGAACTCGGCAACGACCGGACATTTTCTCTGGATTTCCTTCCTCAGGAATTTTCAACTGACGGAAACTGCGATTACCGCACCGGGAGCATTGAGGTGGAAAACGGGGACGGCAGCCGCATTTTCGTAGGAAAAGTTTTAAAACATAAGATCTATGATGGAAAATACCAGATCCACGGAATGCCTTCCCTGCATGCCGGTGAAAACGATACGGTACAGACCCTGGAGATCTGGCTTCAGGACGAGGTATCCAGGGTGACCGCAGTCCTCTGCTACAGCGTATTTGAGGAGAAGAACATCATCACCAGGACCGTGCGGGTGGAAAATTCCGGGGATCATCCGGTCAAACTGAAAGGGATCATGTCCGTAACTCTGGACTTCATGGATTCCGGTTATGACTTCATCCATTTTGACGGCCGCCATATGATGGAACGGGAGCTTACCCGGCAGCCGGTCGCCTATGGGATCCAGTCCATCGGAAGCATCCGCGGCTCCTCCAGCCATCAGCATAACCCCTTCGCCATCCTCTGTGAAAGCGGCGCCGGGGAAGACTGGGGCGGCTGCTACGGCTTCTCCCTTGTCTACAGCGGCAATTTCATCTGTTCTGTAGAAAAAGATCAGTTTGATCAGACACGCTTGAACATGGGGATCCATCCAAAGCATTTTTCTTTCCTGCTGAAGCCTGGAGACGTATTTGAGGCGCCTGAGGCAGTGATGGCTTATTCCGACCGGGGACTGACCCATCTCTCCCACCTCTATCACGACGCGTACCGGGAAAACCTGTGCAGAAGCCCATGGGCTTCCAGGATCCGGCCTGTAGTGATCAACAGCTGGGAGGCGGCCTACTTTGATTTCGACGACGAAAAGCTTTTAAACATCGCAAGAGAAGCGGCAGATATGGGAGTAGACCTCTTTGTCCTGGACGACGGCTGGTTCGGCAAGCGGGACGACGACTGCTCCAGCCTGGGAGACTGGCAGGAAGATACGCAGAAGTTAAAACACGGACTGAAAGGCCTGTCCGACGAGATCCACCGCATGGGGCTCCAGTTCGGCCTCTGGATCGAGCCGGAGATGGTGTCGGAAGACAGCGACCTTTACAGGAGCCATCCCGACTGGTGCCTGCACGTTCCCAAGCGGCCGGTATCCCGCGGCCGGTATCAGCTGGTACTGGATCTTTCCAGAAAGGACGTGTGCGATCACATCATCCAGTCCATCAACAACATCCTGGACAATGTCCAGATCGAATATATCAAATGGGACATGAACCGCAACATCACCGAGACCTGGTCCGCCGCTTCGGAAAAGGAGCGCCAGGGCGAGATCTACCACCGTTACATCCTGGGGCTTTACTATATCATGGATCATACGATCCTCACCCATCCGGATATCCTTTTCTGCGGATGCAGCGGCGGCGGCGGGCGGTACGATCCGGCCATGTTATACTACCAGCCGCAGATCTGGTGCAGCGACGATACGGACGCTGTATGCAGGCTGAAGATCCAGTACGGAACTTCATTTGCCTACCCGATCTCCACCCTGGAGTCTCATGTGTCCGTATGCCCCAACCATCAGACCATGCGCACCGTTCCTCTCGCCACCCGCGGCGTCGTGGCCATGGACGGGATCTTCGGCTTTGAGCTGGATTCCACAAAGCTCTCAAAAGAAGAAAAGGACGCGTGCCGCATCCAGTCGGAAACTTATAAGAAATATTATCCTATCATCGCCGACGGCGATTACTATCGTCTTACGGATCCCTTCCAGTTTACGGAGTATACCGCCTGGCAGCATGTGACAAAAGACAGGACAGAATCCCTGTTCAGCCTCGTATTGACGGAAAAGGAACCGAACGACGCCCAGAGGTACATCCGGTTAAAGGGCCTTGACCCCAAAGCCTGGTATGAGATCGGCGGCCTGCCCGGCCGCTTCTCCGGAAGCCTTTTGATGAACGCCGGACTTCCTGTTCCAGGAAGCCTTGGCCAGTATAGTTCCGTGCAGTACCATATTCAGATGATATCAGGAGGAAAGAGATGAACGACGTAGTTTTAGAATGGATCGTCCCCTATTTCATGCCGGTGAAAAAACGGCTTCTGAAAGCTGTGCTTTTATCCGCAGCCGTTGTCCTCATAGCGGACGGGATCCTGTTCTATCCGGTCATCCTTCTTCCGGCCGTCGTTCTGGCTGCCGTGGATTTCTTTCTCTTCCGCAGCTGGAAGCTGGAATTTGAATACAGCTATGTAAACGGGGATCTGACCATTTCAAAGATCATACACAAAGAAAAGCGCAAAGACGTATTCCACTGCGAACGCAAGGAGATCCAGTGGGTGCAGAAGGGCCGCGTCCCCACGGAGCATGCGAAGCCGAAGGATTTTTCTTCCGGCTGGGAAAAGGCTTCCGTCTACACCTTAAAGACCGCGGACCGCACAGTTTATATCGAACCCAACGAGGAGTTTCTGCAGGAAATGACTATTTACCGCAAGGTAAAACAATAAGCGCCGTTTTAGCCGCGCGCTGATATCACAAGATCAGGAGGAATTTACAGATGGCAGAGTTATCATTAAAAAATATATGCAAAGAATATCCCAACGGATACAAGGCAGTTACTGATTTTAACCTGGAGATCGCAGACAAGGAATTTATCATTTTCGTAGGCCCGTCCGGCTGCGGCAAATCCACGACCCTGCGTATGATTGCCGGGCTTGAGGATATTTCTTCCGGAGAATTTAGGATCGACGGAGTCCTGATGAACGACGTAGAGGCAAAGGACAGGGATATCGCCATGGTATTCCAGAACTACGCTCTTTATCCTCATATGACCGTATACGACAACATGGCTTTCGGCTTAAAGCTGAGGAAAGTGCCGAAGGACGAGATCGACCGGATGGTGCGGGAAGCGGCCCGGATCCTGGATCTGGAAAAGCTCCTGGACAGAAAGCCGCGGGCTCTTTCCGGAGGCCAGAGACAGCGTGTAGCCATGGGGCGGGCCATCGTAAGAAATCCAAAGGTATTCCTGATGGACGAGCCGCTTTCCAACCTGGATGCGAAGCTGCGCGTGCAGATGAGGACAGAGATCTCCAAGCTCCATCAGCGTCTTGGGGCTACGATCATCTACGTTACCCACGACCAGACAGAGGCCATGACCCTGGGAACCAGGATCGTCGTTATGAAAGACGGTATCGTGCAGCAGATCGACACTCCGCAGAATCTTTACAATAAACCAGGGAACCTGTTCGTAGCGGGCTTTATCGGATCCCCGCAGATGAACTTTTTAAAGACCGTATGCCATGTGTCCGGCAATGAAGCTTCCCTGAAGTTCGGCGAAACAGAGATCAGGCTTTCCCCGGAACGGGCGAAAAAGGTCATTGAAGGCGGGTATAACGGAAAAGAAGTCATCATGGGCATCCGTCCGGAGGACATCACCGACAGCACTCTTACCGCTTCTACTTATGAGCACAAAGCGGTCGTCAAAGGAACCGTAGGCGTATATGAGCTTCTGGGAGCCGAGGTGTGTCTGTACTTTGAGGCCAACGGCACCCAGATGACAGCTAAAGTTTCCTCCAGCACGCCAGTCAGAGCTCACGACACTGTAGATTTCATCCTGAACACAGACCGGATCCATATCTTTGACAAAGAGACGGAAATAACCATCGCAAACTGACCCGTTTTATGAAACTGCATTTGGAGGAACATTATGAGAAGACAATCAGATTTTCACGCACGGCTGGACCGCCATTACGATGAGTTGAAATGGCTTTACTGTGAATTATACGAAGGCGGCTTAAACCATTTTTACGACCTCTGCGACAAAATGGAGGCCAGGCAGGCCGCGCGTCCGGCCGCCTTAAAAAAGCTGGATAAAGACCGTGAAGGATCGCCGGACTGGTACCGGAAAAACGACATGGCCGGCATGATGATGTACACGGAAGCCTTCGCCGGAACTCTCCGGGGCGTGGAGCGAAAGCTGGATTATATTGAGGAAAGCGGTATCAATTACATCCATCTTATGCCCCTTCTGGATTCTCCGGAAGGAAAAAGCGACGGCGGGTACGCGGTGTCCGACTTTACCAAAGTCCGGCCGGATCTGGGAACCATGAAGGATCTGTCCCATCTGGCCTCCAAATGCCATCAGAGGGGTATAAGCCTCTGCCTGGATTTTGTCATGAACCACACCTCTGAGGAACATGAATGGGCGCGGCGGGCCAGAGCCGGAGAAAAGGAATACCAGGATATGTATTTCTTTTATGACGATTATGATATACCCTCCCAATATGAGAAAACATGCCCTCAGGTATTCCCCACTACGGCCCCCGGCAATTTCACCTGGCTCCCGGATGCGGAAAAATTCGTTATGACCACCTTTTATCCTTATCAGTGGGACTTAAATTACAGGAATCCCATTGTGTTCAACGCGATGGCAGACAACCTGATGAACCTGACGAACCACGGAGTGGATATCATAAGGATCGATGCAGTTCCCTATATCTGGAAAGAGCTTGGAACCAGCTGCCGCAACCTGCCCCAGGTCCACAACATCGTCCGTATGCTGCGGATGATCTGTGAGATCGTCTGCCCCGGAGTCCTCCTCCTGGGCGAGGTGGTCATGGAGCCGGAAAAGGTCGTTCCATATTTCGGCACTGTGGAAAAACCAGAATGCCATATGCTTTACAACGTGACCACTATGGCCACCACATGGCATACGGTGGCTACAAAGGACGTTTCTCTTTTAAAGCGCCAGATGGACATTGTCAGCTCCCTGCCGAAAGAATACGTATTTTTAAATTACCTCCGCTGCCACGACGATATCGGCTGGGGTCTGGAATACAGCTGGCTGAAGGGCGCGGAGCAAATGGAAGAGATCCCTCACAAGAAGTTCCTCAATGATTTCTTTACCGGCAGATATCCCGGTTCCTTTGCCAGAGGTCAGCTGTACAACGACGACAAAGCATCCGGCGACGCCCGCCTGTGCGGCACTACCGCTTCTCTGTGCGGCCTGGAAAAAGCTGTGAAAGAGGGAACAAGAGAAGATGTGGAAAATGCGATCCGCTTTGACCTGACCCTTCACGGATATATGTTTACCCTGTCAGGTATACCGGTCGTTTACAGCGGGGATGAGATCGGACAGTTTAACGATTATTCCTATGTGGAAGACCCGAAAAAAGCCGCTGACTCCAGATATCTCCACAGAGGAAAGTTTCACTGGGACGCGGCCGGGCTGCGGGATGAGGAGGGTACCATGGAGAACCTCCTGTTCCATGGGATCCGCCGTATGGAATCCATAAGGAGCAGTTTTTCCGTATTTTCAAACAAAGCGGACGTGAAAACTGTGGATTCCGGCGATATATCCGTACTCCACCTGACCCGTTCCTACGGCGGCGAGACTCTGGAAGCCTTTTTCAACTTCTCAGACAGTCCGAAAACCGTATGGGTATCGGATTCTGCTGAATACGCGGACCTTCTGGAAGGCGGGCCGAAACGATCCGGCTCCCTTCCGTTAAAGCCCTACGGAATGCTCTGGCTTTTGTCTTCCACCTCAAATAAATATTTTTCATAAGCATTGATCACCAGCGTATCTTTGTAATGGTCGATCCGGCGGCTCCTCCCCCCATAGTTCAAATGGATGTGTCCATGGACGAACACCTGGGGGGAGTAGGCATCCATCAGGCGGTTAAACGCCGCAAAACCCTGATGGGGAAGTCCGTCGCCGTCGTTTAATCCAAACGCAGGAGCATGGGAAACGAGCACATCGAATCCCTGGTTCCTGCGTATTTTTAACCACAGCCTGCGCAGGCGCCAGTCCATGTCTTTCTGGGTGTACTGATATCTGCCCGGCTTGTAGCGCATAGAGCCCCCAAGCCCCAGAAAACGCACTCCCTTATATACAAATATATCGTCGTCAATGCAGATACAGCCGTCCGGCGGTTCCCTGTCATAACCGTCGTCGTGATTTCCGTGGACGTAGAGCACCGGCCCCTGGAAAAACGTGGCCAGGAAGGAAAGGTAACGGGGATCCAGATCGCCGCAGGAGACGATCACGTCCACCCCTTCCAGCCGGGAACGGTCAAAATAATCCCACAGAGCTTTTGACTCTGTATCTGCTATGGCAAGCACCTTCATCTTTTTTCCTCCTGCGGTCATCCGATATCGTCCTGTCTTACTCCCTGGATCTTTACTACTTCCTGAGCCTCAGCTGTCAGCTCCTTAAGTCCTGGGATATATCCGCAGACGTTCTCCGCCAGCCAGTCCATAGTAATGATCTTTTCCGGAGAAAGCGTCTCTTTATCCGCGCACTGCAGTTTTCCCTGATTATCCGCGATCGGCCCGGAAAACGGATTGAACTGCCCGATGGTGATCTGGTTTTTGAAAATATCCAGCAATTTCGCCGTGTCCTTCGGGATGTTTTTCGAGGCGATAAAATCGATCATGCCGGAGGACAGCCCCCACCAGTAATTGACGGAGCTGGAAGGCTGGTCGGCAAGAGCTCTCTTCCACCTTCCGTTCTGGATGGAGCGGAGGATCCTCTCGTAAAATTTTCCCCAATGCCATACCGGGAAGGCGATATTGACCATTTTTCCATCCCGTATGTCGTAAAGGCCAAAACTTCGGGTCGCCTGGCCCGGAGCGGCCAGATCCTGCCCGGAAACAAAGCCTACGTGGTTCTCCCGGAACAGTTTTTCCGGATCCGAGCCTTTCTGGGTCGACCAGGCGAGAAAGACTCTGGCTCTCGGATTAACCATTTTAACTCCTAATGCAAATGCGTTGATATTGGCGGTCATGCCAAAGATCGGATAGTCGGCGATATATCCGATGGCGTCTGTATCCGTCAGTATCCCTGCCAGAAGGCCGGATAAGAACTTGGCTTCGTAAAGGCGGCCGTAATAGGTCCTGAGATGGCCGCAGTACGTATTGACCGAACAGTTTAAGATCTTGACCGACGGATATTGTACCGCCGCTTTAATGCTGGCTCCCAGGAATTTGGAAGAGGTGGTGAATATCACTGTGCAGCCGTCCCTTACCGCCTGTCCTATGGCTGCCAGGCAGCCTTTTTCATCTCCGGCCTGGTCATAGGCGGCCGTCTTCACGGTTCCCTCCATGGCGCTTTCCAGGTACATCCTGCCCAGTTCATGGCCATAGGTCCAGCCGGAAGTTTCCGCCGTCTTGTCGTGGATAAAGGCGACCTTTAATACCGGCGGCGGCGTAGGGATCAGCTTCTTGATGATAGGGGCCTCTCCGCCTGATACCGGCTGCATCACCAGCTTCATCGACGGCTTTTCCGGATAAAGCTCAAGATCATCCCATATCTTTGACAGCTCCTGGCGCAGGAGGGCGTAAGTTTTATCCGCCATTCCCTCGTAGCCGTATATCCCAAGATAAACCAGAAACGCATCGCCGCATGTGATCGAAAGCCTGTCCCCTCCTTTTTCTTTATAGACGTCGGAAAAATGGATATAGGACGAACGGAAAAGCGTCCTGTCGTCGTCGCTCCAGGCCTCTCCCTGATCTTTGCCGATCAGAGAACACAGCCTGGGGAAACTGCCCAGCTCGCTGAACCAGATATAATTGATCTGGGAATCCCGGTAAAAATCCAGGAACTCGTAATAAAGCCTGTTTTCCTTTTCCTCGCTCCTTTTCGGGATCACCCTTGTCACATAACCTGGAATACTGACAGCTCCTACATATTTTAAAACGCTTACCCGCTTGTTTCCTTCCACGACATAAAAACGGTTCATAAATTCATAGGCGATGATCGGATCCCGTATCCCCTCGTCCATATGGGCGCGGTACAGGCTGATCCACTTCATCGCAAACTCTGAATCCTCTCCCAGAAGCGGCATAAAATTGCTGGCAAATGCTCTTGTCCTTCCTGCCGTCTTTGTCCCGACCACCTGGTCCAGCGGAATGTCCACCAATCCAAGATCCGCTTCCGCTTCCACATTAGTAAATGAAAGAAGCTCGTCTAATACCTGCAGATACGGATAACGTCCTCTGGTAATGTCCGAACGATACGCTCTCTGCGCCATGCGCAGTGCCTTTCCATATGCTTCTGTAGCCATCTTTTATCCCTCCCTCGCAGGAAACTTCGTTTTCTCGTAACAGTTCAGGACGGCGTGAAAACAGGGGCAAAAGCAGGCATTAAGCTTGCTTATAAGCATGCTTTTGCCCCTGTTCTCACATCGGATGGACATTCGATGCTTCTTGTCCGGCACAAGGCCGGGCAAGAAGATGTGCCATCCTGAACTGTTACTCTATTATACCCCTTAATACGGCCTCCTGCAAATACAGGATGGACTTTTTGCGTCAACTCATGTACAATCGTTTTTATCTGACCATTATTACACCAAGGAGGAAGCTGACATGCATTTCAGATCGAACTTTTCCGGCCACATAGTGGCTTTTTTTACCGTATTTGTATGGGGTACGACGTTTATTTCCACTAAAGTGCTCCTGCGGACCTTTTCCCCGGTGGAGATCCTTTTTATCCGTTTTCTTCTGGGCTATCTCGCCCTGTGGCTGGTCTTTCCAAAAAAGCTGACGCTGGCCTCCCCGAAGCAGGAATGGTACTTTGCCGCCGCTGGCCTCTGCGGAGTTACGTTATATTATCTTATGGAAAACATCGCCCTGACCATGACTCTGGCCTCCAACGTAGGCGTGATCATTTCCATCGCCCCGTTTTTTACAGCCGTATGCAGCTGCCTGTTTCTGGGGGAAAAACGGCCCGGCGCCCGCTTTTTTATCGGTTTTCTCATCTCCATGGCAGGCATCAGCCTGATCAGCTTTAATGGGAGCTCAGAGCTTTCCCTGAATCCTGCCGGCGACCTTTTATCCGTAGGCGCAGCCATTGTCTGGGCATTTTACTCTACGATCACAAAAAAGATCAGCGCGTGGGGCCATCCAACGGTGCTGACCACGCGGCGGACCTTCTTTTATGGCATCGTATTTATGATCCCTTCACTGTTTTTCATGGATTTTCACGTTGTTCCAGAAGACTTCATGAGCGCTGTAAATATGGGAAACCTGATCTTTTTAAGCTTCTGCGCCTCCGCCATGTGCTTTGTCACCTGGAATATGGCGGTGCGCATACTGGGAACTGTAAAGACCAGCGTCTACATCTATATGACGCCGGTGGTAACGACCGTATGCTCCGCGCTGATCCTTAAAGAACCCGTCACTGCTTCCGCAGCCGCCGGGATCGCGCTGACTCTGGCCGGGCTGTTCCTTTCGGAAGACCGGAAGAAAGACGCGGGCTGATGCCGCCAGGCGCGGGAAGGCTCAGGCCCACCAGCCCGGAAGCAGTTCTTTCAGCCGCACGGTCCTTTTTCTTTCATAATCCGTCAAAATCTCCATATCTTCGGCTCCTTCTCCCAGCTGCCTGAGAAGTTCTCTGCAGGCTCCGCAGGGCATCACCATTTTCCCCTCTGCGGCGACTGCAGCTATCTTTTTTACCCGTGTTCCGCCGTTTGTGATCATATTGCCAATAGCGTTTCTCTCCGCACACATGCCCAGAGAGCAGGCTGTGTCGATGCAGACTCCCACATAAATGCGATCGTCTTCAGTCATAAGGGCTGCAGCTACGGATCCCGCTTCGATGAGGGGAGAGATCGTCCGCTCCTGCCGCACACTTCCTGCCGCCAGATACAGCCTGTCCCAGTCCGCATCATAACAGGAAAGGGCCTCTGCTTCCGCTCTTCGGACAAAATCCTCCTTCCCGTCGCAGTAGCCGCCGATATCATAGGGGAATCGCAAGGCCAGCTCCTTTTTCAGGGAAGCATATTCTTCCCGCTCCTTTTTATGGGTCCGCATATAATCCCGGAACGCCAGATGGCGCACAATATTATCCAGATCATCCGCCTGGAAAATGTGGATCTGATGGGTGCGCTCGTCCCCTCCCTTGCGCAGGTAACGCCTGCCCGCTATTCCAAATTCCCCAAGATACTCATATCCTATCTGGATAAATTTCCCGGCCGCCTGGTCCGCCCTGTCCAGGCTCTTCACTGCAGCCATGATATCGATGATAGGTTTTGCCGCCAGGCCGGGAACCGACGTGCTGCCGATATGGTATATGGCCACAAGGTCCTCTCCCAGAATATGCCGGATCTTTTCTTTTTCTTCTTCATATTTCTGAGGCCAGCGCGGATCGTAATCCGTAACTGTAACATGCTGAGACATAGCTGCTCAACTCCCCTTTCCTCTATAATGATGTGGTGTACAAAAGATCATAACACATTTAAATGGCTGATATTATAAATGTTTCTCTATTCAGCTACGTTTAACCCATACCCCTGAAAATCGCCATTTGCATTTTTTAATTGCTATGCTATAATCAAAATACAAAGGAACAACCGCCCACAAGGGGTTGACCAAATAACTCAGATAGAACTTCCACCCTCGCTACCAGCCAAGTATACAAGGGTGGTTTTTCTATACCCATTCCTGGGATTTAGAAAAAACTACTTACGATTATTTCGGATAAAGGTAAGCAATGCGAGATGAACATCCCAAACGCCATTAGGTCTTTGAAATCGAACATCATACGCACCACCTCCCATCTATGTAGGATGGAAGGCCAACGCCCTTGCAGTGACACGGTTATTCCCTTTGCTTATTATAGCATGCGGCAAATCATACCACAATCCGAAAAAGGTTCGGCCAAACCTCTCGCCTCTCTCAAGCCAATATCTGATTGACTTTCCCCTTTAAAAGCTGTATGATAGATACAGCTAAGGAAAGCTGTTATGTCGTTCAAAGGGCGTCACCTCCTTTCTGCTGGAGGTCCGACAGCCCTTTTATCATATCATAGGTTCATAGACCCTTCAATAAGCTGGAATAAGCTGTCCTCAATTTTCTGCTATTGACTTTCCCCTTTAAAAGCTGTATGATAGAGACAGCCAAAAGAGGTAAATAGTCCGCTGGACAAAGCGAAAACCCCAGAGTCTTCCACACTCTGGGGTTTTCTATTCCGTTTTTAAAGGCGGCTTAGACCTTTTTTAGGCTGTCGCTGTCTAATCATCTCCGTCCAGCCATTTGCATATGTAGTAGCCAACCACACTTGCTCCGACAGAGATAGTAAAAGAGGTAAATAATTCCACTGGCGCACCTCCTTCCTACTGGAAAGAGTCGACAGCCCTTTTATCATATCACAGGTTATCTGATGTTTCTACAGTATATCGCCGCGCTATAAATCAAAAAATTCAAGAGATGCGCGAAAAATAAATGGGCATTTTGACGAACTATGCAGCACAAAATGCAACACGCAATAAAAAAAGCCTTGAAAAATCAAGACTTTTTACCTGCGGATAACAGGACTTGAACCTGCACGTCGTGGACACCAGAACCTAAATCTGGCGCGTCTGCCAATTCCGCCATATCCGCGTATATATGGATCATTGTGATCCTGGTTTTTGCTGCTTTTTAATAATATATGATTTCTGATAGCTTGTCAATGATTTCTGGTTTTCTTGCGCAGGCCCCAGCAAAATATGGCGATTACATCGAATATCCAGCACAGCACAAACCGTTTCAGCGTTTTCTCGCGGATTAAAGTACATAGTGCAGTCCCAAGTGTGGTTTCCACAGCACAATTACTCTATTTGATTGGTGGCAGTATGTTTTATCACACTGAAAAAATGACGCTCCGAGCTGTTTGCGGAACACTATTTTTCTATTTTGGGAATATCCCAAACCCTTTTGGAAAGCCATTAGTTTCTGATAGATTTAACTTCTGCCGGATATATGTTCCTATATCTTGCGGATCGATTTTAAGTGAAAATGAAAATTCCTGCTCGATGATTGTTTCTACTTTTTTCAGTATCTGTAAATCGCCGGAACAAAGTCCTTTTGTACCGTCTTTTGATTTCAAATAAAGGCAACTGGCAAGCTGTAAAAGTTCCTTTTCATCTCTGCGAGATAAGATAGACTGAAACTCTGATGTGCGCTGCTTTCGATCCTCTATCCATGAAATTTTACTATTTTTAATGCTTAAAATTATTCTGTCAATTTCGTCTGAAGACAAAACAGGACGCATTTGTCCAATCAGTTTTTGATTGTCTACTGGAACATAGATACAAGCATTTTTTTGTTGAACCGGTTTTAGAATATAATATCTGCGCGCACGCGGATCGGAATTAAATCTGATAAGACGAATATCTTCAATTTCACAAATCCCCTGTGTACTGTAATTTACATAGTCACCTTTGCTATACATTGACTTCCCCCTCTCTTGCGGAAGCAAGATCCCTTCGCTTATTGTAATTATAACAAAAATTTTCCTGAATTTTCAAAGGTCGTTTTTCCCAAAAAATCTGATGTAATGTTTTGTTCAAAATGCCTGTTATCTTATATTTATATGATGATACCAGGGTTGTGGGAGTGGGAAGCACGGAACAAGCCGGTATCAAAGGGGTCAAAAGGTCTTTTGACCCTAACATCGTATGATTGTAATATACTTAGAAAAGCGGCATAGAAATAGCGGGCAAGAAGTTTTTGACCTCTTACCCACTTTTCGTCGCAGCCTGTCTGTCACCCGTTAAGTCAGTTTGTTTTCAAATCTTCCTTATCGGTGGTTGTCTTTACCGAATCTTTCTCTTTTACAGTTCTTCCAATTCTCCCTGCAGCTTCCGCACTGACGGCCTCTTTTCCGGCTGCAGATCCGTCATCTGCTGCAGCAGGCTGCAGACTCCTTCAGAAATACCTGTTTCTTCTAATAGTTCTGTCTCTTTCCCCTCTTCCGGCAATACGCCTCCATTAAGGACGTAAAGACACAGCTTTCCTGTGGAGTAAATGTCCGCATACTTCCATGCGTCCGTTACGCTCGCATCGTAAGACAGCGCTTCCGGCGCTACGAAATCCCGGTTTTCTTCTTCCGCCGCCGCTTCTGCCACCAGGCCGTTTACTGTCTCTCCCATCTGTCCGGTCATATCTTTGATCAGGCCAAGACGGAACAAAACGACTTTATATCCCTTTTCCGTCTGGCAGGCCACAAACGCGGCGGGGCAGATATTCCGATGATAGATCGGCGGCTTGCTCCTGTGAAGGGAGGCTATGGCCGCGCTGATCCCTGTCGCGATCTCCAGCCGGCTTTTCCCATCCAGCGAGCCAAGGAATTCCGGCGTCAAAGGCATGGGCCTGGACGGAAAAACGCTGATGGGATACTCCAGATCATCCTCTCTCTTCAGCACTGTTGCTTTCAGGATATTCGATGAATCCGTAATGTTTTTGTCCAGAGATAAGATCGTTTCTTTCGTCCTTTTCTGCTCTGTTCCGGCCTTCTTTCTCTCGTCTGTCAGCTGGATGGCAAATTCAAGTCCTTTGTCCGTCTCCCTGACCATATAAAGATTGCTTCCAGGCTTTCCCTCCCGATCCATGTGAGGAAGCTTCAGCTGATCTATTTCTTCTGACAGCAGATGATACCAGTCCTCTACCGGGATCCGATCTCTTACAAACCCGGATCCCATTCCGTAATAGACGGAAAGTATATAGTATAATGTGCGCAGCACCCGGTAGCAATTCGGTTCGGTCGGTCTGTATCTGGGCGGCGTGCTAAAATCCACATGGGAACATTTGCTGGTACAGGCGTAAAAATCCCAGATCATATCCGACAGCCAGCCTCTTTTTGGCTCTTTTTGCGATATTTCCGATTGGAACGCAATATGGATCGCCCTGGAATAATCTTTTCCGCTGTCTTTTAACAGTTCTTCCGCCAGCAATTTATAGCTGCCGTCGCCATATTTTATCTTATTCATTTCCCGCTGCAGAAGCAGCCGTTTGCTCGTTCCCGGATTTTCCCGCACCCGTTTTTTCTCGATCTCTATCTGGCAGAATCTTTCCAATACCTCTCTGCCTTTATGCATAGCGTCTTTATAATTCAGCCGATAGCCTTTCTCCATCTCCAGGGCATCCTGGAAGAAATCTTCATCTCCTGTAGCGTCATAGAGAAAGGCAAAATTTCCTTTGGGGATCTCCACATCATCCACATATATTTTATTGATCTTCTTTCTTATCGTCTCCGCCATCTTCACGCACCTCTATTACAATGGCCGTTACATTGTCACGGCCGCCATTATCTAAAGCCGCCTGGATCAGAGCCTTAGCCGGCTGTCTTTCCTTCCCGTCTTTCGACTCCTCCAGGATCTTCTTTATCTCCTCGCTGCTGCACATATCCGTCAGCCCGTCGCTGCACAAAAGAAAGATGTCTCCTTCCTGGATTTCAGAAATCTCGGTTTCGATCATCTTCTGCCTGCCCATGCCAAGAAACCTTAAAAGCATGTGCCACATCCTTGACTGCCTGGCCTCTTCTTCTGTCATCCTGCCTTTGTCGATCTCTCTCTGCGCAGCCGTGTGGTCTTTCGTCAAAAGGCTGAGTGTTCCTTCTCTCAGACAGTAGATCCGGCTGTCCCCGATCCAGAATCTGGCAAGCCGCAGCTCCTGAAATACCAGGCCGGCGCAGGTAGTCCCGCCGGATCCTGCTTCCTCGTCCGCCAGCATCATCCGCACTTCCCAGTCCATCCCTTCCGCCGTTTCTTCCAGACGTTCCGTCACAGACCTGGAATCCGCCAGGCGGCGGCTGTAGTCCATCAGATACCGGGCGGCTTCTCTGGACGCCTTCTGTCCGCATTCTTCGCCTCCCATCCCGTCAAATACCGCGCATATAAAAGGAGGTTTCCGGATAAGCTGCCCGGCCGCGCAGCTCTTGGATATGTTCCGGATACCGGCTCCGTCTATGTAGAAATTGTCCTCGTTTTCCCACCGGACCTTTCCCCGGTCGCTGGCATAAAAGATCTGGAAGATGTTCTTATTTTCCATTGTCCATTTTCCCTCCTTATGATGTCTTCTGCGCTTTCTTCTTTCTGCTGTTCCAGAAGGTCAAAAACGCCAGGAAGCAGAGAACTGCCAGGACTGGAAGCGGCAATCCGGAAAAGGCGGAAAAGTTCTCTGTTTCCCTAAACAGCGTAAGGGCAAACGCCGCCAGGACAGCTGCGCCCGCTCCTATCATCAGCAGCGGGAGCCTGAGCACTATGATCACTGTTAACACGATCGGGGGCACCATCGAACCGCCGTCCTTCATCGCCCAGATCACTGCGGCTACGATGGCTATAAACCAAAATGGAACACGAAGCCCCTCGCTGTAGGTGGTCTTAGTCATAGAAGGATCCGCATCTATAGTCTCTCCTAAAATAATCGCTATGATTCCTGCCAGAGCAGCTGACGGATGCATCTGAAACGCCTCTTTCCAGAAGATCGTTTCCAGACAGGCGAACAGGCCGAACAGGAACAGGAAGGCCGCCGCTTCCTTCCAGATAATGACCTGCTTAGGCTGCGGCTTTTGCTCTTCTCTGTTTTCCCCTGATCCCTGCCCGGAAGCCGAGGAGTTCGTTGGTTTCAGCACCGACGCAAAAGTCGGCGCAGATGCAGGAGTGGGCATCGATTCTGACATCTGCTCAGAAGACGGTGCAGGTACCCTCGTCGGTTTGGGCGTCTTCTCAGAAGATGGCGCAGATACCTTCGTCGGTTTGGGCGTCTTCTCAGAAGATGGCGCAGGTATCCGCTGCCTCTGCTTCGGCGTTTCCTCTGCAGGGCCGATCCCGGTGATCTCCATATTCCATCCCGGCGTTTTATGAGAGGGATCCGTTCCTTCAGTCATCCCTTTTTTCTTCTTTACCTCAGCCGCGCTTCCTGCCAGCAATTCCTCCAGGCTCTTTTCAGACCGCGCCCTTTGGTTTTTCTTTTTATCAGCGGCAGAGGGGTTCTTCATCTGGTCGTTCCTGCCTTTTTCTTTCCGGAAATATTCTTCCTCCAGATACTCTTTTTTGGCTTTCTCCAGGTCCTCCAGCAATTCTTTCATATCGTGGTAGCGTTTTTGGGGATCATTATCACAGGCCTTTGCTGCCAGCTTCTTTAAAAGAGGCGTGCCATGGGCCGGTTCTGGAATGGAAGAAGCTTCATAGCGTTCAAAGACATCGTCCGGGAGCATTTTCCAGATAGGCAGTCCGCAGCATGGATCCTTCATATCATTTAACAGCAGATACAGGACGATCCCATAAGAATAAATATCCGCCCGCTGGTCGTAGTGATGATGATAAACTTCCGGCGCCATATATGCCCTGGTGCCTGTGTACGGAGTATGGCTCATATCCATATTTTCTATCACTGTGGACACTCCGAAATCCCCCAGTTTATATCGGTCGCCCTTCGGCTCGTACATAATGTTATCAAGCTTTACGTCCCTGTGGATGATGGGCCGGTCTTTTCCATCTTCTTGATACGTATGAGCGGCTAACAGGGCCTTCCCTATATGCTCCGCCAGCTTAAAGATCTCCCCTATGTCGCCGTCTTTCAGCGGCTTGCGGCAAAGCACGGTTCTTGCCCGCAGTTCTCCGTTTTTTTCTTCCTTTTTTACCAGAGGCTCCAGGATTTCCATACGTATGAAAAAATCCTCCGGGCTGTCCGGATCATCTGGAGAAATGGGTATAGACGCGATATCGTCGATAGCCACGATATATCCGCATAACCCGCCCAGGGTTATCTGGAGCTGTATCTCCTGACGCACCCGCTTTATGCTCCTGTCGTTTAAAAGGTTCTCCGCCCCGATCACTTTCATCGCCCGCGTAAGTCCTAGGCTGCCCACTTTATAAACTTTATAAACGCTGCCGAAACCGCCTTTTCCCAAACGGGCGACGCGGTTCCCGTTTTTTTCGATCCGCCAGTCCGGCCAGATCAGGCCTTTTTCATCATAGGTTTTTATCCGCTCTTCCAGGCTTTTCATGTGTTTGTACCTTCCATTATCTCTACAATCTCTTCTGTTTTCAGCTTATTTTTCTCCATCAGCGCAGCTGCCAGGGCGTCCAGCCGCTCCTTATTGTCGGCTAACAGCTTTAAGACCTGTTCCATTTCTTCCGATAATATTTCCTCGATCCGTTTCCGCTGAACCATGTCCATGGATCTTCCGTCGCCAAATACTGCCAGTCCGCTTTTTTCATCCATCCCCAGGCGGCATACTAAAAATGCTGCTACTCTGGAGGCGTTCTGCAGATCGGAGGAAGCGGTCGTGGTGATCCCGTCCTCCGGCCCGTAGTAAAGGATCTCTGCTCCCCGTCCTGCTAGCGAAGTACGGATCTGTCCTTTTAATTCTTTTCTTGTATAAAAAGATTTCCTCTGCTGTTCCGGCTGAACATATCCTCCGTGATCTCCTCTTGCTACGATCGTAATATAAGAAGGTTTTCTGCCGCAAAGCCAGGATATACAGGCATGGCCGGCTTCATGGCGGGCTACCCGAAGAAGCGTCTCCGGATCGTCCTGGATCCCCTCTCTTTTTTCGCCGAAGCGGTCCCTTTCAAAGGCTTCATCCAGTATGGCGTCGTCCAGAGGTTTTCCTGCGTCCAGGGCCAGCCTTCCAGCCATTTCCACGATATTTTTCAGAACGGCGAAGCTAAGCCCCACGCTCCTGGCCGCAATGGAAGTTATCATTTCATCCGATACTGTGCAGTCCATATCCGCCAGCAGCCGGATCAGATACTCTTCCCTGTCTTTCGTGCCGGGCAGCTCCACCAGTATTTTCCTGTCAAAACGGCGGACCAGAGCCGGATCCAGGGCCACCTGTCCCGGCTGTTCCTTCACCACGGGGAAATTTGTCGCCGCTACCACAAATACCGGCGGCCTTTTATCTGATAAAAAGCCGTCCATCTCAGAAAGGAGCTTGTTCAGCGTCTCTTCCCTGCTCTGATTGGAGTCGTTTCCCGTCCGCTCCTTTCCTATGGCGTCGATCTCATCGATGAAAATGATCGAAGGAGCGTATCGCCGGGCGCGTTCAAAAAGCTTCTTTACCGTCATGGGGCCGCTTCCCGCATAGATCCCTACAAAATCGCTTCCGTTCGCCTGAAGAAAGGGCACGCCCGCTTCATGGGCCAGCGCCTTTGCCAGGTAAGTTTTTCCTGTCCCCGGCGGTCCGTAAAGGAGGATCCCACGCGGTATCCGCAGGCCGCTTTCTTTATATTTCCTCGGATCTTTGATAAAAGAAATAAACCAGCGCATTTCCCGTTTTACGTCTTCCGCTCCGATGATATCGTCAAAGCATACGTCCGGCACGGACGCGCCGGTTAAGACGCTGTCGCTGTCTTCTCCGCTGATCCTCCGGCTGATCCTGAAATTTCTCATGCGGATCTGGATCTTTCCGTTTTTCACAAGAGGAGCCGTCTCAAATTCCAGCTTCAGATGTTCCTTTGCAAAATGCCGCGCCAGCTGCTGCAGAGCCAGCTGCCTGTAAAGGTCTTTCAGCTTTTCCAGCTCCTGTTCTCCGTTCCTTTCCAGATAGATAAAACTCCGTATGCCTTTTTGGATCAGCGCCGCCTCCAGCTGGCGGTCCTCCCCTTCTTCTGACAGGCTTACGGCAAATACTGACATTTCCGGCCTTTCTTCGCCCGCCTTTTCCAGGAACTCTGTAAATCTTCTCAGATAAGAAGCCGTCACCGGAACGTGATCCAGATTTCTGACGGTTGTTTCCATCTCGTTTTCCCGTTCCGGAAGCTGAGCCAGGACAAAGAGAAAATCCGTCCGCTCCAGCATCTGTCCCGCCTCCCACCAGGAATCCGTTCCGCAGATCTGATAGGTATCTTTCAGGATCTCCTGGCAAAATTCTACGGTTTCTCCGTCTCCGACGATCAGTATCGGCTCCTTTCCGGCCTTCTTTAATCCATCCAGTTCCGCAAGCCCCGTCTTTTCCGACGGCGCAAAGGCAATGCAGCCGGCGTTTGCAAGGGTTTCAGCGAAATTCTGCTCGTCAAAATACTGGGAAAGGCGGAAGATCTCTTCCTTGAAAAAACGCTCTGCCTCTGCCCTCAGGCTCCTGGCGTCCGTATCCCCTCCTCTTCCAAGTAAAAGCAGGGCCGGCACCATGGGGTCGATCTTTACGGGAAGTCCGTAGGATTCCTGAAATTGTTTTCCCCGCCGCAGAAGCTCTCCATAGGCGATCTCGATCAGATCTGCCGCGGTCAGGCTTTTGAAAAGGACCGGGTATCCGGTAGCCAGCCTGGAGCAGATCGCCGCCGGGAAAGCAGGTTCGTTCGTCTGCGGGTTTTTCTCCGTCCGAAGGGCGTTTAGCAGCACTTCTGCAGAAACTCTTCCGTTCCTCTTCCCTTCCTTTTCATAAATGCTGTGGCCGGCATTTGTTGTGAAGATGATAATGGTCTCTTCAAAGGAAACGACTTTTTTTAAAAATCTGTCCGTAAGCCTGCCGGCATCCAAAAGCTGAAGGAACAGGTTGATCACGCTGGAATGGGTCTTCTCTATCTCGTCAAACAGCAGGATACACCTTGGATTGTCCATTACAAATTTTGTCAGGTATCCTTCTTTTGAGTTCTTGAAGGTAGAGTCGAAGCCTGTCAGCTCTTCTACTGCATCGCGGTATACATACTCGCTCATATCCAGCCTGAATAAAGGAAGCCCCAGCGGTCCTGCCGCTAATTCTGCAAGAAACGTCTTCCCCACGCCTGGAGGCCCTGCAAAAAGGAATATCCCCTTTGGTTTCTTTTTTGTTTCTTCTCCGGCGGAAAATATAAACGACGAAGCTATGCCTCTGCAAAATGCCAGGACCGCCTCGTCCTGACCTTTGACCCTTTCTAACAGATAAGTTTCCATGGCGCGGATCTTCGCGGAAAGCTCAGCCAGCCCCTGGACCCGAAGAGACGCCCCCCTGTCTTTTCGGCCATTATTTTCTTTCAGGTCCAGGTCTTCTGTCTCTTTTTCCTCCGGTTCGCCGTTTTTCATATAAAGCTCCGGATAATACTTTTTCAGAAGCTTCGTAGGAACATCCTGCAGCGCCTCAAAAAGGTCCTCAGCCTCCACTTCTTCCTTTCCCATTTTCCTGGCGCTGCGCTGGGCCCGCCAGGTGATCCTGGCTGTCAGCTTCGGCTCTCCCATATCCCGCAGAGCAAGCAGGATCCTCCGGATCAGGCCCCGCTGTTCCGCGATATCTCTTTGCTTTGGCAGTTTTTTTGCAACCTCTCCCGCCAAATTTTCTATTTCCCTTTGCACAGATTCTTTTTCTTCTTCATCATCTGTAATGTCCTCTGCCTGCAGCTGAGAAGCCTTTAACAGGCCTAAAAGCAGATGCTCAGGCAGAATATCCGAGTAGTCCATGCCTGCGGCCTCGTTTTTGGCTCTTTGGACTACAAATTGTACCAGCAGCGACGCGTTCATGTCATTTCCTCCTGTAAAAAATCCTGCAGCTATATACTCTGATATCCGTACATATAGGAATCATATCACATTTTTCTAAACTAAGCTATCCCTAAAGCAAAACCACTCAAGACTCACGAGTAAAAAAAGGACAGCGAGCCGGGAGCTTTTCACTCGCGGCCCGCTGTCCTTATATAAGTCAGGTATTCGAAAACTCTGCCGGCGTCATAAACGCCGGATTTTTTACGTCAGACTCTCTATTCTCTGTATTTTCCAATGATCTCATTGGCTTTCTCATAGATCTTTTCTACGTCCTCTCCTACGAAGAACTCTCCGTTTTCATAGAGGATCTTCCCGTCTACCATAGTCAGCTTCACATTCTCCTTGCTGCCGCTGTAGACCAGGTTCTTGCTTAAGTTATTCTCCGGCTGCATGTTAGGCCGGTGCAGGTCGATCATCACCAGGTCGGCCCGTTTGCCCGCCTCCAGAGTGTCGCAGTCCTTCAGCCCCATAGCGCGGGCGCCGCCTGCAGTAGCCATCTCCAGGACGCGGTCGGCGTCCACTGCGGAAGCGTCGTTTTCACGCAATTTGGCAAGTCCTGTGGTCAGGAACATTTCCCGGAACATATCCAGGCAGTTGTTGCTGGCCGGGCCGTCTGTGCCGATAGCAAGGCCGATGCCCATATCCATCATCTTCTGGATAGGAGCGATGCCGCTGGCAAGCTTTGTGTTGGAACCAGGATTTGTCACTGCGTAAAGTCCCCGGCGCTTAAAGATCTCCAGATCCTCGTCGCTCATGTGGACGCAGTGATAGCCGCCTCCGCCGTAGTCGAACATCCCCAGGCTGTCCAGATAGACCGTCGGCGTCATGCCCGTGCGCTCTACGCACTGCTGGACCTCTGACAGGCTTTCCGAGTTGTGAGCGTAAATAGGCGCTTTGTATTTACGGCCCAGAGCCGCCATGCCTTCCAGCAGGTTCCGGCTGGTGGTGTACTCCGCATGGAACCCCAGGCAGTAGCTGATCAGGGGATGGAAATGGTTCAGCTTGTTGTAGGAGTCCTCGATCTCCTGCAGAGTGAAGGAGAAGTCGTTGAGGCCGCCTACGATCACAGTGCGGAAGCCCATATCTACCGACGCCTGAGCGATCTGATCCGGCTGCATATACATATCAAAATTAGCAGTGATGCCGCTGGTCAGGTACTCCAGCACCGCAAGCTTGGACAGGTGGTAGATATCGTCCCCGGACAGCTTTGCTTCCATAGGAAATACCTGCTTGTTCAGCCAGTCTAAAAGAGGAAGGTCGTCGGCATAGGAACGGAGGAAGGTCATGGCGGAATGGGTATGGGCATCTTTAAATCCAGGAATGATCAGATTGCCCTTTCCGTCGATCTGTCTGTCCCAGGATATCTCTCCCCGGTCCGGCGCCTCTGCCGCAGGCCCGCTGTAAGTGATCGTACCGTCTTCCGCCCACAGCTCCCCGTCAGGAATGATCTTCGTTCCGTCCTTCATTGTCATCAGCTTCACGTCATAAAAACGAATCTTCATCTAAAACTCCTCCTTAACGTTTTCCCTTGTCATAGATCTCCCCCAGAGCCCTTGGAGAGCGGTTGTATTTTGAGAAGAATACAAGCAGCACCAGCGTAAGGGCATATGGCAGGATCATAACAAGGTCCGAATAGCTGCTGGGCATTCCCAGCTGCTGTACCAGATAATATCCGCCGGACCTAGCGAAACCAAAGAGCAGGCATGATCCCAGGGTAGGCAGGATGGTCCAGTTTCCAAAGATCATGGCCGCGATGGCGAGATAACCGTAGCCCATGTAGATGCTGGATGAGAAGTTTGCGGAAATCGAATACGCAAAGCTTATGCCTGCGATCCCGGACAGCGCGCCGGATACCAGAACCGCGATCAGGCGGATCCGTCCTACGGGAAGTCCCGCCGCGTCCACCGCATGGGGATTGTCGCCGCAGGCCCGCAGGTTCATGCCGTAAGGCGTCTTATAGAGCACGTACCAGGCGATGACCGCCACGATGACGATCAGGATCTCAAATGGATAAATATCTGTAAATACATAGCCTAATACTGGTATCTCCGACAGTCCCGGAACTGTGATCCGGCTGGAGACTTCCAGTACAAACTTGTCAGAAGCAGCTTCAAAAAGCCGCTTGTTTAAAAACTTTGTCAGATAGGCCGTCAGAGCCGTGGCCAGGATATTTAACACAACGCCGCTGATGGTCTGATTCGCCTTAAACTGGATGCAGACCAGGGCGTACAGCAGGGAATATACGCAGGCTCCGATGACGGCAAAGAGGATGGCCAGAACATAAGCAGTCGTAGCGTCCGCTCCGAAACTGCGGCTGGCAAAAACCGCTGCGAAGGCTCCGGTAAACGCTCCAAAGCCCTGGAAGCCTTCCAGAGAAAGGTTGACGATACCGCTTTTTTCGCTGTAGATCCCTCCAATAGCCATGATAAACAGGGGAAGGGAAAATGAAAGTCCGTCGACAATGATACGTTCCATTTATGCGTTCCTCCCTTCTTCGGAAATCCTGTCCTTCATCTTCTTGATCAGGTAGCGCATATATACGCCGCAGGCGCTGAATAAAAGGATGATCCCGGTGATGACCGCCGCGATCTCCGACTCTACTCCAGATGCGGAACTCATGTAGGTGCTTCCTTTACTGAGCACAGTGATCAGGAAAGAGGAAAAAATAATGCCTACCGGGTTGTTATTTGCCAGGAGAGCCACCGCAATGGAATCGAATCCTGTGCTGGGCAGCACTCTCGGCTGGATGGATCCGTAATATCCAAGGTAATAGGTGACCCCTGCCAGTCCTGCCAGAGCTCCTGAGATCGCCATGGACATGACCATATTTTTTCCCACGTCGATACCGGCGTATCTGGCCGCTGAACGGCTGGCGCCTACCGCCTTGACCTCAAAGCCAAAGCAGGTGCGGTCCAAAAGGAATCGAAGTATAAATACGCAGGCGATCGCCAGGATGATCCCCAGGGGGATATCGATCTTTAAGTTTCCCACCAGGGTATCCATAAACGTCAGCCTGGCGTTTTTTCCAACCGCCTGGGACTGCCTGGTAACCGGGTTTACAAAAAAGGTATTGATAAAAAATGCGATCACATACTGGGCGATATAATTGATCATGATCGAAGATACGACCTCATTGATATTGAAACGGTATTTCAGCCAGCCGATAAAACCGCCGGTGAGCGCCCCCATCAGGAAGCCGACCGCGACGACGAGAGGCATGGCCACCGGCGCCGGCAGGCTGCTGTATCCAACGGTGATAGAAGCAATAAAGCCGCCGACCAGCATCTGGCCGGAAACGCCGATATTGAACAGGCCCGCTTTCATAGCCACCGCAACTGCCAGGGCCGCCAGCAGCATAGGCGTCCATGCGTTTAAAAAGCTGGCGAAATCCGTCAGGATGCTCTTATATCCGGCGTAGGATTCCTTCGGCAGAAGGCCGCAGCCCTTTAACAGGTTGATATAGGCTTCCAGCGGATTGACCCCGCCAAGGACCCCGATCACGACGGCGCCGAAGATCAGGCTCAGCAAAATAGCCGCCAGAGGGATGGTGACAGCCTGACGTTTTTCGTCCCCCATGACCTTTAAGATCGTCTTTGTCCATGTGTGTTTACTTTGCATCCTGCTTCACCCCCATCATAAATTCGCCTACCTGGCTGGCTGTCAGCTCGCCTGCCGGAGCGATCTTCTGTATCTGCCCGTTATAAATTACGCCGATGGTATCCGCGCAGTTCATGATCTCGTCCAGCTCCAGGGAGATCAGAAGGATCGCGCGGCCCTTATCCCGCTCTGCTATCATCTGTTTATGGATATTTTCGATCGCGCCGATATCCAGTCCTCTGGTAGGCTGCACAAAGATCGCAAGCGGGCACTCCTGCTCGATCTCTCTGGCAATGATCGCCTTCTGCTGGTTTCCTCCGCTCATGGAGCGGACGATCGTTTTATTTCCCTGGCCGCTGCGGACGTCGTATTCTTCAATGAGCTTTGTTCCATAAGCCGAGATCGCCTCCCGGTTCAGGATCCCTTTTTTCGAAAACGGTTCTTTAAAGTAATTTCTCAGAGCCAGGTTGTCTTCCAGGGTAAAATCCATCACGAGTCCGTAATTCTGGCGGTCCTCCGGGATATAGGAGATCCCCTCCAGGGTCCGTTTCCGAATGGAATAATAGGTGATATCCGTTCCGTTTAAGACAATGGTCCCGGAAGCTGCCTTCAGCAGTCCCGCGATGGCGTCCGCCAGCTCTACCTGGCCGTTTCCGGACACTCCGGCTATGGCGAAGATCTCTCCCCCTCGAATGGAGAAGGATACGTCTTTGACCACCGGGAAATTGTCCTGGTTCTTCACCGTCAGGTGATCGACTTTTAAGATCACGTCGCCGAATTTCGGCGGCTGCTTTTCTGTAACGAAAGAGACTTCCCGTCCTACCATAAGGTTCGCCATGGTCTTTGTAGAGGTGGACGCCACGTCCAGCACGTCGATCAGCTTTCCTCTGCAGAGGATAGCGCAGCGATCGGCTACTTTCTTGATCTCCTCCAGCTTATGGGTGATCAGGATGATCGTCTTTCCGCTTTCCCGAAGGCCCCGGATGATCTCCAGTAAAAACTCGATCTCCTGGGGAGTAAGCACTGCCGTAGGTTCGTCAAAGATCAGGATCTCCGCTTCCCGGTAAAGCATTTTCAGGATCTCCACCCGCTGCTGGACAGAAACGTTCAGCTCCTCGATGCGGCTGGTGGGATTGACTTCCAGACCGTATTTTCTGGAGATCTCCTCTACCCGCTGGTTGGCGGCCTTTAAGTCCACGGAAGGCAGGAACCCGAATCTCCTGGTTTTGGAAGGGATCCCCAGAATGATATTTTCTGTTACTGTATAATTGCTTACCAGCTTAAAGTGCTGATGCACCATACCGATATTTAAGCTCGCCGCATAGCTGGGGGATGAAATATGCTCCTTTTTTCCCCGTATGAGGATCTCCCCCTCGTCCGGCTCATACATGCCGAACAGCATACTCATCAGGGTCGATTTCCCCGCTCCGTTCTCGCCGAGCAAAGCGAAGATCTCTCCCTTTCTGATCTTGATCGTCACATCATCGTTGGCGGTAATGCCTGGAAACCGCTTGGTGATATGATTCATCTCTACAATATATTCTGACATTGCGTTCCTCCTTTAAGGGACCTTTCGACGCGGCCCGATCCGGCGCGACCCGCCGGCGCCTTTTTCCGGATACTTCTTAAGAAGACAGGACAGGGCCCGTTCCTGCCGTTCCCTGTCCTGCCTGTGTCATGCTTTTCCTGTTACTCTAATCCTGGGAAATTATCCGGAGTGCTGTCGCTGAAATTGGAAGGCGGAACGATAGTGCCGTCTTTTACCAGCGCATAAGCCTCGTCAAGCTTTGCGATCGTATCCTCGGAAAGCTGCTGTCTTCCCTCTTCTTTTACAAAGCCGGTAGAGTCTGTATTTGCCTGCAGAAGCTCATTTCCGCCCTTAAATGTGCCCTCGGCCAGAGCATTTAACTGCTTCTCAACATTGGTGCTCATAACCTTTAAAACAGAGGTCAGGATAATGTTGTCGGAACCGTTTACGCCGTCGTCGTACTGGTCAACGTCGCAGCCGATCACTTTTACGCCCTGCGCCTCTTTTGCCGCTGTAAAGACGCCGTTTCCGGAGCCGCCGGCAGCTACGAAGATGATATCGCAGCCTTCATCGATCAGAGCTTTGCCTACAACCTTGCCTGTAGCCTCGTCAGCAAAGCTTCCTACATAGTTTCCGCCTACGTTGTTGTTCGTAACGTCAGTTCCCGCATAGGAAGGAAGTTCTACGATCTCAACGCCTGTATCATATTTTGTATTGGCATAATTTACGCCGGCTTCAAATCCGTACTGATAGTTTACGTTAGTCGGATAAGCGATGCCGTTTACAACAGCGACTTTCTTGGACTGAGACTCTAAAGCCGCCGCCATACCAGCGAAGAAGCCGCCCTCCTGCTCTGCGAAAGTCATAGCGTAGATGTTGTCGCAGGTTACTTCGTTTCCTTCTGCATCCGTCGGATAGGAGTCTACCAGGATGAAGTTTACATCCGGGTTATCTGTAGCAACGCTTCCGATAGCAGCGAACTGATAGCCGCAGCATACGATCACGTCATAGTCGGCAACGATATCTGCAACTGCCTGTACGGCCGCCGCTGTATCGCCTGTTTCCTCACGGACCGGAGTTACTTTGGAATCCGGGTGATCCTCGATAAACGCCAGGATGCCGTTGTAGTTATCCTCATTAAAGGAACCGTCGTCTACTCCTGACGGAGAGCTTACGATAGCGATGTTTAACGCGTCGTTTCCTTCGCCTGCTGCTGCATCTTCGCCTTCCTCAGATGCCTGGCTGTCTCCGGAAGCCGCCTCTGTCTGTTCCGGCGCTGCCGTTTCCTGAGTTTCAGAGCTGCCTGAACCGCAGCCTGTCAGCAGAGTTCCGATCATTGCGGCGCTTAAAACCGCGCTTAAGAGTTTTTTCATGTTACGTTCCTCCTTAAAAAATGATGTGCAGGCGCGGCGCTTTTTGCCGCTGCCCGCGTGAATATGTAAAACCGCTGGTTTGGCGGTTTTTCCCTGGATCATGCTATGATATTGGGTCAAAGAGCTTCTTTAAGCTCTCCCCGTAGGGCGCCCGGCAAATGCCTTTTTCCGTCACGATCGCTGTGATCAGGTCATGATCTGTCACGTCAAAGGCCGGATTATAACATTTCACGCCTTCTGGAGCCATGGGCTTTTCATAAAATTTGCTCTTTATCTCTTCTGGATCTCTCAGCTCTATCTCAATATGATCCCCGTCCGGACAGCTCATATCCACAGTAGAAGTCGGTCCCAGCACATAGAACGGGATACCATAGTGTTTCGCCAGGATAGCTACGCCGCTGGTTCCGATCTTATTGGCTGTATCTCCATTGGCCGCGATCCGGTCGCAGCCAACAAAACATGCCTGTACCCAGCCGTTTTTCATCACGATGCTGGCCATATTGTCGCAGATCAGGGTCACGTCGATCCCCGCCTTATGAAGCTCGTAAGAAGTCAGCCTGGCTCCCTGGAGCAGCGGCCTCGTCTCGTCCGCGAACACCTTAAAATCCATCCCCTGCTCTTTTCCCAGAAGCAGCGGGCCAAGAGCCGTGCCGTACCTGGAGGTGGCCAGAGGGCCGGCGTTGCAGTGGGTCAGGATGCCGTCTCCGTCTTTAATAAGAGTAAGGCCAAGTCTGGATATCTCCCGGCACATGGCGATATCTTCTTCCTGGATCTTCCTGCACTCCTCTCCCATAAGGCGGACGATCTCGTCCACTCCCCGCTCCTTATTATCCACAGCCACTTTATCCATGCGCTTTAAGGCCCAGCTTAAGTTGACCGCCGTGGGGCGGGAAGAATTCAGATGATCCCTGTATCCGGAAAGCTCCCTGTAAAATCCGTCAAAATCTTTTGTTTTTATCTGTTTTGCCAGGCAGTACATGCAGTATCCGGCGCAGATGCCGATAGCAGGCGCTCCCCTGACTTTCAGGTGGAGGATCGCCTCGTACATCTCCTCCACTGTGGAAAGCGTCAGGTATTCTTCTTTTCCCGGCAGCTGCGTCTGATCCAGTATCACCACAGCGTCTTCGGAGCTGTTTAAAAATACATTATCCACTTTTTTCTCTGTCATTGTTATCCTTTCCTTCTGAGGCTGTCTTTATCCGATCCGGAAGCCTGCTTTAAACGCCCTGGATGCAAAGGCTTTCTCAAAATCCTTCAGATCGTAAAGTTCGATCTGCGGCAGCTTTACCAGCCTTTTTTTCAGCAGGTTCAGCGCCGGCTCAAAGGGGCCGCAGCGGCTTCCCGTCAAAGTCACTTCATTTACTGCAAAGAAAGACATATCCACAGCCGTTTTTCCCGCATAGGTGCTTTTCAGCACGATCGTCCCCTGCTTGCGGACAAGCTCCATGGCCGTCGTAAGCCCGGTGGGGGATCCGGTGGCTTCGATCACAAGTTCAAAGCTTCCGGAAGGCTTTACGGTAACCTTGCCAAAATCGCGGAAGGCTTCCAGTTTTTCTTCATGCTTTCCCACGATCGTCATGGAAGCTCCGGTCAGATGGAGAACCGAAGCAGTCAGGTAGGCCAGCCGCCCGTCGCCGATCACCGCGATCTCCTGGTCCGGGTCGATATGGACCTGCTTGGGGATCTCCAGAGCGGCGGCCAGCGGTTCAGTAAATACCGCTTCTTCATCAGGAAGCCCTTCCGGTATCTCGTGGAGCAGGTGAGTCGCCAGCGTCATATACTCTCCAAAGCAGCCGTCTTTGCCGTCCATGCCGATGACCCTGCGGTCTAAACAGTGTTTCTCCCTGCCGGTGCGGCAGTATACGCAGGCGCCGCAGCCGGCGTTCAGTTCTCCTACGACCCGCTTTCCGATCCAGGCCGGATCAGAGGACTGTTCCACTACGCCGGTAAACTCATGTCCCATTATGCCTCTGAAATCCGGCCGGTATCCTTTTAAAACTTCCCGGTCTGTATTGCAGATGCCGGCAAGTCCGATCCGGATAAGGCTTTCCTCCGGCCCCGAAACAGGGACCGGAAGATCTTCATGGTACACGGGAACCGGCTGTCCTTCATATCGTAATCCTCTCACTTCAGCATTCCTTTCCCATTCTGGTGATCGCTTCTGTTACCAGCGCCCGAAATACCGGCGCGACGCGGTCCGCAGTCTCCGCAACCTCTGTATGGCTTAAAGGCTGATCCGTCATGCCGCAGCCCAGGTTGGAAATACATGAGATACCGCAGATCTTCATGCCCATGTGATTAGCCGCCACTGCCTCGCAGGCAGTGCTCATGCCTACCGCGTCCCCGCCTAACGCCCTCACCATGCGCACTTCGGCAGGAGTCTCAAAGGCCGGGCCGGTAAGCTGCAGATAAACTCCTTCCTTCAGGTCGATATCCAGGTCCCTGGCCGTCTGGCGGATGATCTCCTGCAGATCCAGATCGTACACATGGCTCATGTCGCAGAATCTCGGTCCCAGCTCGTCCGCGTTCGATCCGATCAGCGGCGACGGCACAAAGCTGGCGATCTGGTCTGTGATCATCATGAAATCTCCCGCTTTAAAGCTGAAATTCACACCGCCCGCCGCGTTGGTCAAAAACAGGATCTTTGCGCCCATCATCTTCATCAGCCTGGCCGGAAGGACCACGTCCTCCATGGAATATCCTTCATAATAGTGGACGCGCCCCTGCATCATGACCACCGGGACCCCGTTAATATGGGTAAATACAAAGCGTCCCTTATGTCCCTGGACTGTGGACACAGGGAACCCCTGGATGTCATGGTAATCCAGGATCCCCTCGATCTCTACCCTGTCCGCAAGATCGCCCAGGCCGGAACCCAGCACCAGGGCCACCTTAGGTTCAAAAGGGATCCTCTCCTGGATGCTATCATAACACTCTGTAAGCCGTTTGTACACCTGATTCATTTTTATTCCCCTTTCTCCCCGATCACCACCGGTTCCCCTACGCAAAGGGCCATGTGGTAGATTTTTGCCGCGTCTTCTGTGTAGACGCTGTTAATATACGCCTGAGCCATATCCGCCCCTACGGCTACGACTCCATGGTTCGCCATCAGGCACGCATTCTTTCTCTCTAAGATCGGAACCGCGTTTTTCCCCACTTCGGCGGAGCCCTGAACCGCATAGGGACTTACCTCTACGCTCCCTTTAATAAAAGGCTCCATCTCGATAAGGATCACCGGTATCTCCTTTCTGAGCACCGCGAAGCTGGTGGCGTATGGAGAATGGGTGTGGACCACCGCGCCAACATGAGGAAGGCTTTTGTAGATCTCCGCGTGGAGCCTCCACTCGGAAGAAGGTTTCAGCCATCCTTCCGCCACATTTCCTTCAAGATCCGTTACCACGATATCCTTTTCCTCCATAATGGAGTAATCATAGGAGCTGGGCGTAATGGCCATCAGGCCGCTGTCCCTTAAATATACGCTCATATTTCCGCTGGTACCGGCCATGAGACCTTCTTTATAGGCTTTCCTGGCCGTTTCCAGCACCTGCCTCTTCGCGCTGGCAAGCGCCTCTTGTCTCTCCATTCTGATCTCCTTTCCGGGCATTCTGTTTTCCCTTTTCCCGTCTGCAGAACACAACGGGTATTCCCGCCTGCTCCAGGGCATCGTAAAATTCCCTCTGTTCCGCCGGGAAAGGCTTCTGGGTTACCAGGCAGCCGATCTTTTCCCACGCCCCTGCTACATACAGGGCGCTTCTCCCGATTTTCGTGGAATCAGCCACAAAGACCGTTTCCCTGGACTGCGCCATCATCTGGCGGCGGATCCCGGCCTCCTCTTCCGTATAATCTGTGATCCCGGACTCCAGGCTTATGCCTGCGCTGCTTATAACAGCCTTATCCGCCCGATACTGCTTCAGAGTTTCGATCACCGCAGAGCCCCCAAACGAAGCCGTATCCGCCCGGTACTCCCCGCCGACGGCGATCAGGCGGATCGCCGGGTTTCCTGCCAGGACCGTACAGGCCTCCAGGGAATTCGTCAGGACCGTACATTTTTTTCCGGAGGCAGCAAGCGCCCTGGCGATATGAAGAGCCGTGGTGCTGCAGTCCAGGATAATGGATTCATTTTCCCGGATCAGGTCCATGCAGGCTATGGCCAGAGCTTCCTTCTCCTGGCGGTAGATCTGCCCCCGCACTGCAAAGGTGGCCTCGTTTCCATACCCTTCCTTCAGGTACGCGCCGCCGTGCACCCGGCTAAGGCTCCCCTTTTTTTCCAGGCGTTCCAGGTCCTTGCGGATGGTTTCTTCCGAAACATCCATTTCGCTGCTTAAGTCTTTTACCAGGACGACTTTCTTTTTCTGCAGCTGTTCCATGATATATCCGGCCCTTTCAAGCGCCAACATAGGATCCCCCCTCTTCCTGCGAAGCTTTACTGGTAATCGGTCCCGCCAAGATAATTATAGAAAGCAGTGTTGCAGTAACGTTTCACCGGCTCTACCTGACAATCTGGATTCAGGGCGTTTAACTTTTCTACTACCTCGTCCTTATCTTCCGGCAGGCAGAACGGATGGATGGAGTAGATTCCGTTTCTCACTACGCAGTCGTAGATCTCATGGTATCTGTCTGACGGCAGATCGCTGCGCACGCTGCTGTAAAGCGGCTGCCACCAGGAGCCGTAGATCAGGCCTTCCGCGTCTGCATTTTCCGCATACTTCTTTGCATACTTCTCGATCACGCTGTCAAAGCGCAGAAGCTCTTCTTCGTTTTCAAACTCCAGCTGCATATCATATTCTACCGCGTATACCAGATACAGATCTCCAAACTGCTTTACTTCATAAGTAGGAGTCGCTTCCGGGATCGGGCCCCAGTCCAGCAGATACTGGTAAATGCTGATCTTCGGTTCCAGCTGTACGTTCGCGCGGATATCCTCGCTGTTTAACAGGCCGATCAGCTGATGGGCATGTTTGATATCGGAATGGCCGTACTGCAGGGTCAGTTCCGGAAGGAAATTTGCGGAATAAGCATCGGACTTAATGCCGTAGCCTGTGGTGATCTGCTGCTCCACAGCCTGTCTTCCGATGTCTGTCAGCGCCTCGTCGTCAAAGATAACAAAGGACTCCCAGGCGTTGTCGATCTTTCCGTAGATGTCCGGATCATCGGAGCTTCCCAGGTAATTTCTCGCTTCTCCTCTGGCGTCCGCCACAGCCATCAGCAGTTCATTGGCCTCGTCCGCAGTCATGGCTTCTCCGGCTGCCGCCTTTTTCGCCTCGTCCTCTGTGATCAGGGATACATCCAGGGCGCATGCCAAAGACTGAGCATACTGGCTGTCCTCCAGATCCACTCCGTAAACGTCCAGGCGCTCCTGAACCTTATCTTCCGGATAGGAAAGTGCAAGTTCCTCATACTCCGCCGTAGTTACCGCTGCTTTTACCATGCTCAGATAAGAATCTTCCTCTGCTGCGGCCGCTTCTTCTCCCGCGATCTTCTGAAGGCTTTCATTGAAGCTGTCTTTCGTTATATCTCCTTCTAAAGCGGCGTCAAAATAAACTGTCAGATACTTCTGGTTGTACTCTGCGACAGGCATAGCCTCGCTTTCCGCCGCTTCTGCTCCTTCTTCTGCCGCTTCGCTCTCGTTTTCTGCGGCCTCACTTTCTCCGCCGGCAGCCGTCTCAGATGCTGCTTCTGTCTGAACAGAATTCGTCTCTTCCGCTGCTCCTCCCTGTCCTCCGCAGGCTGTGATCGCCGCCGCGCATGCAAGCGCTGTTACATAGGTTAACAAACGTTTCCTTACCATAGTTGTCCTCCCTTTTGTTTTATTAGCGCACGTCCATTTTACTATTAAGCTGCACTAATAATTATTAAGTTATGCTAATACTTTAGGTACGATTTATAAATAAGTATAATGTCGCTTTTGGGAAAAGTCAACTATTTCTCTGGATTTCTCTTTTGATTTCTTGTGTTTTTTTGGTTTTTTCTGCTTATTCAAAAGCATTCGTAACAGTCAGAACATCCGTTACGTACTCCAATCCGCAAAATTACATTTACAAATCATTTCCGATCAGAATAGAACAGGCCATAAAAGTGCTGGTTTCTTTTGCATTTGCAGGAGACTTAGAACCTCTTGGCTTGGAAAATACTGCGTTATAAGCCCCAATTCCCATGTTTGAGCGTAAATACGCGAGTTGGAATTGGGGCTTATGTTTTAGCAGATTTTCCAAACCTTAGAGGTTCTGGCTCCGAAACCGCAAAAGAAACCAGCACTTTTCT
>DWZA01000002.1 GCA_019118365.1 Candidatus Lachnoclostridium stercoravium
GCGGTATGAACCTTAAAACCATACTTTTCAAGAATATATTCCTTGATTCTCTTGTAGGTAACACGTTCTTTTGGCTTATATTGCTCCGCTCTCTGGACAATTTTATCCACTGGAATCTTGCCTTCGCCCTCGCCAAACTCCACGTCAATGTGGATATAACTATCTGGTTTTTTGTGGGATAAAAGAACTACCGTCTCCACATTCGCCGTCGCCGGAAACATATCCACGCAGCAGATCTTCTCCACCCGGTACCCCCGCTCCTGCAGAACGATCAGATCACGGACCAGGCTGGTAGGCTTACAGGAGACGTATACGATCCTGTCCACAGCAAAATCAATGATCTTCCCTAAAGCCTTGGGGTGGATCCCATCTCTTGGAGGATCCAGGATGATCAGATCCGGCTTGTCTTTGATCTCGTCGATCACCTTCAGCACGTCGCCGGCGATAAACTCGCAGTTGTCCAGACCGTTCTCTCTGGCGTTTTCCCTGGCGGCTTCCACCGCTTCCTCTACGATCTCCACGCCTACCACTTTTTTGGCCACCGGCGCAGCGATCTGGGCGATAGTTCCCGTACCGCTGTATAGATCGAAGACCACCTTATCCTTCGTCTCTCCAATGTAGCTGCGGGCTGTATCATAAAGCACCTCCGCCCCCAGAGAATTTGTCTGGAAAAAGGAGAATGGGGATATCCTGAACTTCAGACCCAGAAGTTCTTCGTAAAAATATTCCTTTCCATAAAGCACGTCTGTGCCGTCATTCTGGACCACGTCTGCCAGGCTGTCGTTTTTTGTATGCAAGATCCCGGCCAGGCTTCCTTCAAGGGGAAGCGCCAGTATCCCGTCTTTCCAGCCATTTAACAATCCCTCTTCATCGATCCCCTCCGGCAGCGCTTCCTTCTGGGTCGTCGTCACCAGGTCTACCAGGATCTCTCCGGTCTTTACGGCCCGGCGCACAAGAAGGTGGCGCAGATAGCCCTGATGAGCCAGTTTCCTGTAAAAAGGCACGCCCCTTTCTTTAAAAAATTCCCTTGTCGCAGTAAGGATCTGGCTAAAATCATCATGGACGATCTTGCAGCCGTCCGCGTTTACCACATCGTAAAAGCTTCCTCTCTTATGCATTCCCAGGCAGAGAGGGCCGTCTTTGTACTCGTCTCCAAAGGAAAATTCCATCTTATTTCGGTAGCCCTGTACGATCGGACTGGCCTTGATCCCCTGGAACTCATAGGAGCCGTCTTCTACTACAGCATCCAGAAGGGACTTGACCTGCCCTTCCTTGATGTTCAGCTGCTCCTCGTAAGGAATGGTCTGGTACAGACAGCCGCCGCATGTTCCGAAATGGCAGCAGGGATCTTTTGCCGTCTCCAGAGGTGACAGCGAAAGCACTTCAAGAATGGTTCCCTCGCTTTTTCCTTTCCGCCGTTTTGTAATAACAACACGTACCTTCTGTCCTGGGATCCCGTTTTTTACGATCACTTTTTCCCTTGTTTTTTCTGTTCCTTCGGGAGTCTCCTTCTCTTCCTCGACCCAAAGGATCCCCTTATTTGGAAAATCAATACGCTCTATGATCCCTTCGTACTGTCCGCCTTTTTTCATGATATCTCTGATCTCCTTAAAATTCTCATTACTTCTTCCACAGAAGTTTTTCCTAGTGTAAACTGCTCTAATAATTTTTCTCCCTGAGCTTCCGGATCTGATATTAAGCTCCACAGGAAAAGGGCCGCTGCAGAATCTTTTTAAGGAAACTACAACGACCCTTTTCTGATCTTCGAGTGTAACAAAATCAGGGCTGTTACCTTTATTTATCCGTCTTTTCCTTTTCCTTCGTCTCTTCTTCATCGAAAAAGTCATCGTCAAAATCATCGTCGAAATCGTCTTCAAAATCTTCCAGATAATCCGGAGTGAAGAAACGATATACCGCGTAAGCGATCGCCGCTACTGTAGCTACGATGCCGATGATCGCCAGGATCCAGAGGATACAGTTCTTTTTCTTCTCCTCTTCTTCTTTTCTGTGAAGAAATTCATTCAGCTTTGTAGAATTAACGATCTCTTCTACTTTATTCATCGCGTCCCTACCCATAGAATCAAATCTGTTCATGGCTTCCTTCCCCATCATGTCAAATCTGTTCATAAACTCACATCCCTTCCTGCTCATAGCTGATGTTTTTGCTTGTTGCTATTATATCACATTCCGTTCTGTTTTACTATTATATTTTCTTTAATTTTTTGTAACAGTCCAGGACGGCGGGAAAACAGGGGCAAAAACAGGCATTAAGCTTGCTTATAAGCATGCTTTTGCCCCTGTTTTCACATCGGACGGACCTCCGATGCTTCTTGTCCGGCCTGGGGCCGGGCAAGAAGATGTGCCGTCCTGAGCAGTTACAACTTCTTCAATTTTGCAAAAGATGCAAACATCTTCTTCTGTCCGGCTTTGTCGAATTCTACGGTTACTTCATAGTCCCGGCCTCCGTCTTTTACTTCCTTTACCGTGCCGTCGCCGAACTTCATATGGCGCACCCGGTCCCCTGGGCCGTAGTCCAGAGAATCTGCCTTTTCAACTACAAAGGGCCGTCCAAAGTCCGGCGCCTTTGCCCTGGATGAGGAAGAGTAAGAAGCCGTGCCGGAAGCATAGGGGTTCGCCCCACGTCCTAGGCCTGCGCCGCGTCTTCCAAAACCGCCTTCCGCCGCCATTCCCAGGCTGCCGAAGCTTCCGGCTCTTCCAAAGCCCTGCTGTCTGGCTGCCGCAGCCATACCGGATCCGGAACCAGAACCGGACTGGCCGAAGGATGAGCCCTGTTCTTCCTGCTTTCCGCCGCCCCAGCTGCTGCCCCAGCCGTCCGCTGCTCCATCCGAAGCTCCGGACGCGGCCGCCCGGCTTCCAGCTCTAAATCCGCTTCCAAAGCCGCCTTTCTGCCAGCCTGCCGATCTCTGCCACGGCAGTTCTTCCTCTTCTTTGATCTCCAGCAGTTCCTCCGGGATCTCTTCGATAAAACGGCTGACCTTGGAATATCTTGTCTCCCCGTGTACCATGCGCATCTTTGCCGCTGTAAGGACCAGATTCTTTTTCGCCCTGGTGATCCCCACATAGCAGAGGCGCCGTTCCTCTTCCACCGCATCCCGGTCGTCGGACATGATCGACATCATGCTTGGGAAAAGCCCGTCTTCCATGCCGCTTAAATATACGTTGTCAAATTCCAGTCCCTTCGCGCTGTGGAGAGTCATTAAGGTCACCCGTTCTTCTGAATCGTCCATCCGGTCCACGTCCGCTACCAGCGCCACTTCCTCCAGGAACTCTCCCAGAGTCGGCGCTTCGCTGGTATTTTCATAGCTTACAGCCTTATTGATCAATTCTTCGATATTTTCCAGTCTGGTCTGACACTCTACCTCGCCTTCTGCCTCCAGCTCTTTCTGATAACCTGTAGAATGGAGGATATCCTCGATCAGATCTTTGATCGAATATGCAGGATCTTTGATCTTTTCCCGGAAATCCTCGATCTGGCTGACGAACACCTGGATCTTGGCCGCCGCCTTTCCAATAGACGGCACCGCCGCCGCCCTGGCCATTCCTTCATAAAGGCTGAATCCTCTCTCCGATGCAAAGGCAGTCACCTTTCCGATGGTCACCGCTCCAATGCCCCTCTTGGGAACGTTGATCACTCTTGTGACCGCCAGATCGTCCTGGCCGTTGGCCACGATCTTCATGTATGCCAGGATATCCTTGATCTCCTTCCTCTGGTAGAAGTTTACGCCTCCCACCATCCGGTAAGGCACGTTATGTGCGATAAATTTTTCCTCCAGCATACGGGACTGGGCGTTGGTGCGGTAAAGCACCGCCGTATCTTTATATGCGTATCCCTTTTCCCGGATATCTTTTACGATAAAATCCGCTTCCTCATAAGCCTGGTCGAACTGGTAGAATTTCACCTGACTGCCCTCGTCGTTAGCCGTCCAGAGCGTCTTATCCTTGCGCCCCCGGTTGTGGCGGATCACTTCGTTGGCCGCGGCCAGGATATTTTTCGTGGAACGGTAATTCTGCTCCAGCTTGATCACCCTGGCGCCGGGGAACATTTTTTCAAAGCTTAAGATATTTTCAATATCCGCTCCCCGGAATTTATAGATCGACTGATCGTCGTCTCCCACCACGCAGAGATTCCTGTATTTTCCGGCCAGAAGGCTTACCAGGAAGAACTGGGCGTAGTTGGTATCCTGGTATTCGTCCACCATGATATATTTAAATCGCTCCTGATAATATTCCCGCACTTCTTCGCTGGTCCGCAGAAGCTCTACGGTCTTCACGATCAGATCGTCGAAATCCAGGGCATTGTTCTTCTTCAGCTGGTTCTGATATTCCCGGTAGATCTGGGCCAGCTTCTTTTCCCGGTAATCCCCGCCGGCGTTCTTCTCAAATTCGTCCGGGGACACCAGTTCGTCCTTTGCCGAAGAAATAGCCGCAAGCGCCGCTTTTTCCTTCAGGGTCTTGGGATCGATGTTCAGCGTTTTAAAAACATGTTTCATCAGGGTGTTCTGATCGTCGGAATCATAGATGGTAAAATCCGTAGAATACCCCAGGCTTTCAATGTGCCGCCTGAGGATCCGGACGCAGGAAGAATGGAAGGTGCTCACCCAGACGCTTTCCGCGCCGAATTTCACCAGCCGGTCCACTCTCTCCCTCATCTCGCCTGCCGCCTTATTAGTAAATGTGATCGCCATGATGTTCCAGGGATTGACTTCCTTTTCTTCGATCAGATAAGCGATCCTGTGGGTCAGCACCCTGGTCTTTCCAGAACCTGCCCCCGCTAAAACAAGGAGGGGTCCTTCTGTGCAAAGAACCGCCTCCTGCTGGCATGGATTCAATGAATCATATATGCTCATATGTATAAATATTCCTCTCCTAATTCTATCGTCCGTCATTATCCGGACAGTTACGTATAGGATATCAGTTTCGATCTTTAATGTCAATAAGGTTGCGCCGGCTCATTCAGGCTTCTCCAAGCCGGCTCATTCAGGCTTCCGGATCCCATCTGCCGCTCTCGTCCAGATAATACCATTTTCCCAGTTCCGGGCAGATCCAGCCGGTCTGCATAAGCCCTGTTTCTTTATCAAAATAATACCAGCTTCCGTCCACCAGGAGCCAGCCGCCGCGGAAATACCGGTTGTCCGGCAGGCGGTAACGCCAGCCGTCTGTATTTTCCACCCACTCGCCTTCCAGGCGCAGGGCCGAACCGTCGATCGCAGTCGCGCTGAACCCGTAATCGCTGGGATAGAGATAGCGCTCCTGGGACGTGCCTACGGGCACTGCCCGGACTCTGGCATAATACTGTCCGGATAACTCTGTCCCGTACCCGTCCAGAAGGCAGGATGTGACGCGCCCTGTGGAGATCGTCTTTACTGTTTCACTGCCGTTCATCAGATCCACCTCATAGCCGCTGGCCTCCGGTACCGCGTCCCACAGAAGGGTTCTTGGGCTTGTTTCGGAAAAACGGACATTTTCAGGGGTCGTCAGCTTGTAGATGACCGGGCCGTATTTGACGCGGATCACCAGATCTCCGTACTCGTCCACCTCTGAATCCAGAGCTTCCGCCTGGGAATAGTCGGCGGTAAAGTGGTACTTGCGGTTATCGTTTCCATCATAAAAATACCGGCTGCTCTTTGATGGCGTCAAAGTCACCTTAAACCGGATATAATCTCCCGGCTGGTAATCTTCCTCCTCCATCTCGATCTCCTCTACATCTGCGATCTCATACGTCCCGTTTTCCGGGGCGATCACTTCTGACGGCCAGCTTAACTGCCCCTCCTCCACCTCGTCCACGAAATGAAGCTTTATATTTGTGATGCTGGAGTCTGCCTTCGCCGTGCCCGCAGCCAGGAGCGCCGCGAAAAGTCCGGCAAAAACAGCCGCCGATGCTCTTTTATTTCTCATGATCTTCTCCTTTCTCTTATTGGAAAAGTCCCAGGATAAAGTTCCAGATTGCTGTGAAGACCGCCGCGATCCTTCCAAGGACCGTATCCGGCGCCGCCCCTTCTTCCGCCTGGGCGGCCGCTTCCACAGCATCCTCGTCAATCGATATTTCTTTGGTCCTCATAATGATCTGAAGGCTTCTTGGTTCCTCATTTCTCAGGGAGGTAAACGACACTTTTTCCGCTTTTGTATCAATATCCAGAAGGTTGAAATCTTCATCCAGGCGGGACCACTCGTCCCGCACGATATCTGCTATGATATCCTTATTCGCTTTCAGGTCCTGGGACTTGTTCAGGCTCTTTGTCAGCTGCCTTAACGTCCCGGTAAGGCCTTCCAGCGTCCTGTGAGCACCTTCATTTAAGTCCCTGTCGCAGGCATCCAGCATGCTGTCTGCCACATCCAGCGCGCTCCTTAGGCTTCCCAGAAGTCCTGCTGCATCCACCATAGTATCCGAGGTGATCACCAGGATACTGTCCAGCTCGTCGGCGGAATCGAATACTCCGTCTACTATCGTATCGATGCCGTCCACCAGGTCGTCTCCCTTGTCCGCCATCTTTGCAATAGCTGAAGTCATCCTTTTTGCCTCATAGACCATGGAACCGGCCATTTCCTCCAGAAGCTCCCCGTAGGCTTCCATTTCATCCAGATCCAGGATCGGCATATCCACTTCCGACGGCGTGGCCAGTTCCGGGATCGTCCCTTCCGGCACATATCCCGCGTCTTCCAGGCTGTCCAGCCAGCTTTGTATTCCAGCCGCCAGCTCTCCGATCTCCCCGCTTTCTTCCAGGGCGCCCATCTGCTGCTGGAGGGCTTCCACTTCCTGCTTCAGTTTCTCCATCATCTGGGCCTTATCCTCAAGATCTCCCATGCTGTTGATCTTCTCCAAGGTCTTTTCGATCTTCTCCATGGCGTCCACCATAGTTTCCATCTTCCCTGTCAGACTGTTGACTGTGCTGGAAATGTCCTCCAGTCCTCTTCCCATCTCCTGGACCGCGGCCGGAAGCTTCGAATCCCCGGTAATGGCCGCAAAATCTGTGATGGTAGCCTCCAGACGGCTTACGGAAGCCTTGATATCTTCCAGACTGGCGTCTCCTGCCTCCCGGTAGCTGTGGGCTTCTTCCCTGGCTTTATCCAGCTGCTCCAGCCCGTCGGCAGTCTTCTCCGTATCCTCTGCCATGTCGCCCATGATCTCCAGCATGTCGTCCATGATATCGTCCATGGCGTCGCCTGCGTTCTCCAGGTTTTCCTTATGCTCTCTGATCTCAGCAATATCGTCCATCTGGCTCATGGTAACGGGCATCATGGCGAAAAATACCCCCGTATTCTCAAAGCTCTCTGTGCCGATCTCGAAATGGAACGTCTCTTCGGTCTGTGGAAAGGCCATATATACCGCAGCCTGGTAGGAGCCCAGCGTCTGGAACTGCGCCCCGTCAGCCGCAAAACTTAAGTCCTCTTCCGTATCCGAAACCATTCCTGCCAGAAGCATAAAATTATTTTTATAATAATCGTCCGCCGCTTCATTTGGCGTCACATGTACGTCCACGGCGACCAGGCCGGAGGCTCCCGCCAGATCCTCCGGCGCCGCATGGACGCCGTTTAATTTATAGCTTACCTCTGCGTTCCAGGGCACGTCAAGAAATTCTTCCTTCGGCTTTACTTCATAGTAAAATTTCCGTTCCCCTGTATCTGTGATATTCCAGGTCACTCCGTCGTCCCGCAGCTGCGGTTCGTCCTCTGTGCTCATATTTTTCACAGCGCTGTAATAGCCGTAATCGGTGATCTGGCTGTTCCCGTTTAAGTCGCAGGCCTTTACGATGCTCACGTCGTCCACAGAGCCGTCGTAATTTAGCAGTATGTACGCCGTCTCGTCCGTGGTGACCGGGACCGTTCCCGCCTGCGCTGTTGCCAGGCAGGAAGGGAACGCCACGGCAAAGGCTGTGATAAATGCCGCCGTTCTTCTGATACGATATCTTATTTCTTTCCTTTCCATATGGATCCTTCCTTCTTCTTTCTGGCTTTCCGTTCTTCTTTTTTCTTCAGCAGCTTCTCTTTGTCTGCCATGATCCTGGTATCAAAGGTATTCAGCAGCCAGGGCAGGAGGGTAAGGACAAGGATCATCCCGAAAAATCCTCCCCTGCCGATCAGCTGTCCCATGGTGGCGATGGCCTGGACGGACGACAGGTAGTATACGCCGTAACCAGCGACCGTCAGCACAGAGCCGGACGTCAGGATCGAAAGGATGCACTGGTTTACCGCGGCTTCCGCCGCCTTTTTCTTATCCGGTTCTTTATCCCGGATGGATAAATATGTATTTGTCATCAGGATCGAATAATCTACGGTGGCCCCCAGCTGCATGCTGCTGACCATCAGATATCCTAAAAATACCAGCTCCTGGCCGTAAAGGTAAGGCAGAGCCATATTGATGAAAATAGCTAGCTCGATAGGGATCATGACTGCCACGATCGACGTAAAGGACGAAAAGCTGAAAAAGATCACCAGGGCCACCCCCAGGACCGAGATCCCGTTTACCAGGTTATAATCTGACGAGATGATATTTTTCATATCCTGGGTAGCCGGAGTCGTCCCTACAAAATAAGATTCCTGCGGATAATAGCTCTCGGTTATCCCTTTGATCTCATCCATGCACTGGAAGGCGAACGCGCTTTCCGAGTCGCTTTTTACGATCACTACCATCCTGGCATAGCCGCCCTCGTGAAGCTGAGAGGTAAGGCTTTCCGGAAGAAAACTTTCCGGAATGCCCGGCGGAAGGGTTCCCGCCATGGAGGTTACGCTTTTTACGTAGGGAAGCTCCTCCAGGCGGTCGGAAAGCTTGCCTTCTTTTACGATATTTGTATTTGGAACGATCACGATCAGCATGTTGCTTTCTCCGAAGATCTGGTTGGTCAGCTGCTCATCTTCGTAGCTTCTGGATCCTTCTCCGGAACCGACCGCCGCGTTTCCATAGCGGAAATCGTTCATTCCCTGAGCCACATAGCAGGGGATGACCAGGATCACAGCCGCAGCCGCAATAATATGCCTCATGCGGAAAAGGATCTTTACGACCCCTCCCAAAGGCGGCACAAAGGACTTGTGCCTTGTCTTTATGATCAGGTTATTCATACGGATGATCAGCGCCGGCATGAGAAAGAGCACGGTTATGATGCTCCACACAATGCCCTTTGCCATGACGAATCCCATATCCATGCCGATAGTGAATTTCATCAGGGCCAGGGCCAGAAAACCGATGATCGTGGTCACGCCGCTGGCCATGATGGACGGAAACGCCTCGTGTAGGGCATTGATCATAGCCGTCTCCACGTCTTTTCCCTCGTCCTGTTCCCTGGTAAAAGTATGGAGCAGGAAAATGGAATAGTCCATGGCCACCGCCAGCTGGAGCACTGCGGACACGCTGGCGGAAAGGAAGGAGATCTTTCCGAAAATAATATTAGTCCCCATATTGAATACGATGGCGATCCCCATGGTGGTGATAAAAAGCAGGGGTTCGATCCAGGAATTGGTGGTAAACGTCAGGATCGCAAGGATCGCCAGAACGCCGAAGGCCAGGATCTTGGGCATCTCCTCTCCCAGGCTCTCTTCCACCGTCTTATTCTGGATCGCCGGCCCTGACAGATGGCCTTTTTCTCCGAACATCTCCCGGATCTGGTCCACCGCCTCGTAAGTCTCCGGATCTGAGTCCCCTTCTTCGAAAAGGATATCCATCACCGCGTGGCCGTCTTTATAGTAATCCTCGATATCATGGCTGTTTAAAAACGCTTCCGACTCATAGACCGACACCGTACTGTCCATCCAGGTGACCGTATCCACCCCGTCTAAAGCTTCCACCTGATCTTTGTACCGTTTGGCTTCGTAAATGGAAACATCGTCGATCATCAGCCGCGCGCTTCCCGGATAGCCAAAATGGTCTTCCATGACCTGGATGCCCTGCTCCACAGGCGCCCATTCTGGCAGATATTCCGTCAGATCGTAATTTGTTCCCACAAAAAGGCTCATGATCCCACAGAGCAGGACTCCGGCCATAAAGAATTTTTCGATCTGCCTTCTTTTTGTAACTACGATATTGATCACAATGTCAATAAATTTTCCCTGTTTCTTCATTTTATTACTCACTTGTTGATTTTTATACTTGTGTATAATATAATAAAAGAAGAAAACCTATTTTTCAATGGTCAATCGATATACATATTGTTGCTTATTCTACAATATGAGCCGTAATGGCGAAAAAACAGGTAAAAAACAGTGGATGAACCGGATCATCCGTTATGAAAAGGGGGATGTGCCGTATGAATGAAATCATAAAGGAAAAAAAGCAGGACCGAAGATGCCGGAAGACTTTGGAGTCCATCAAGACCGCTCTAATCTCCATGCTCGCTGAAAAAAAACTGGCGGAAATATCTGTCAGCCAGCTGGCGGAACGCGCCGACGTCAACCGGAAAACCTTTTACAACCACTACTCCAGCCTGCAGGATGTGCTGTCCGATGTGGAAACGGATCTTTCCGATTCCATTTTCGCCGTACTGCAGAAAGAAGATTTTCTGGAAAACATGGGGGATCCAAAGCCGTTTTTTACCGCTCTGTCCGCCAGTCTGAAAAATCAGGAACAGATCTACCGCATTCTCATACGCGCAGGCGTAGAAGCGGAGCTTTTTACCAAAGTCCGTTCCTGGGCCGAAGACTATATCTACCGGGGCGTCTCAAAAACATACGCCATCGATCCAAATATCTTTCATTTTTATCTGAACGTAGTCCTCGCCCAGATCTCCGCCGCCTATACAGAATGGTTTGGCTCTGACGAGCCTTCCATTTCCCTGGACGAGCTTTCCGAATTTATCTGCCGCCAGGTGCTCACTTCCTGCCAGTTCCTTGCCGAGCTTTCCGGACAAGGGGCCGCAGCTTTGATTCATAATAGCAGTTCAGCCGTGCGCCAGGATATATGATAAAGAGCGTTACAAGCTTGCTTGTAACAGCGATTTGCTATATATCCTGGCATAGGGATGACATCCAGGGCTTCCCTCCAGCACAGAATGTACTGGAGGGAAGATACACGGCTGAACGGTTACATCAATATGGAAGGCCTGTAAAATTGGAACTTGTCATATGGTTTTCAATACTATATAATATAGTGAAGAGGTGAAAACTATGAAAACGAATGATGAGCGGCTAAATGATATCCTGAGCCGGCTGGAACGGCTCCACTATGTTACGCCTGACGATATTCCCGCGATCGACCTTTACATGGATCAGGTAACGACGTTCATGGATACCCATCTGGCTTCCTGCAAGCGGGACGAAGAAGACAAGATCCTCACAAAGACCATGATCAACAATTATGCAAAGAATGATCTTCTGCCTCCGCCCAACAGAAAGAAGTACACGAAAGATCACATCCTGCTGCTGATCTTTATCTATTACTATAAGAATATCCTGTCCATTACCGATATCGGGGAGCTGCTGGGACCAATCTCAGATAAATATTTCCGGCCCGATGCCTCTCCATCCCTGTCTCAGATCTACACAGAGGTTTTTTCTATGGAACAGGAACAGCGGGAGCATCTGAAACATGACGTCATCCAGAAATTCGAGAGCGCGAAAAAGACATTTTCCCATCTGGATGCCCTTCCGGATGAGAAGGAATACCTGCAGTTATTTTCTTTTTTAAGCGAACTGGCTTTTGACGTGTATCTGAAAAAGCAGATGATTGAAAAGATCATTGACGAGCTGAGAGACGAGCATAAAGAAATACGCGACCAAAAAAAGAAGAAATAGCCTTAGGCTATTTCTTCTCTTCTTTTAACCGTTCAAATACCATATCATATCCGTCGTTTCCATAATTCAGCGAGCGGTTCACCCGGCTGATGGTCGCTGTGGAAGCCCCTGTCTTGGAAGCGATCTCCAGATACGTCCGCTCCTCCCTGAGCATCTTCGCCACTTCATATCTCTGTGAAAAAGAAAGGAGCTCGTTCACCGTGCACACATCCTCAAAAAATGTATAGCACTCATCTATATTTTTTAATGTAAGGATCGCCTCAAACAGATGATCCACTGCTTCTGTCCTTAATTTCTTATTCATAACCAACTTACCTCTTTTGCCTGTCTTATTTACGAATATGTCACTATTTTAGCATACTAAAGTTAGAAAGTCTACTGCTACAGCATAAATTTTTCCACTACGTGAGCCACTCCATCGTTATTATTGGACAGAGTGATGTAATCCGCCGCGTTCCTCACTGGCAGGACGCCGTTTTCCATAGCCACCCCAAGGCCTGCGTACCGGATCATGGAGAGGTCGTTGTAACCGTCTCCGCAGGCGATCATCTCTTCCCGCGTAAGTCCTGTCTTTTCCAGCAAACGCGCCAGGGACTGGGCCTTGTCGATCCCTCTTGGAAGGATCTCCAGGAAAAACGGCTCGGAACGGTACACGCTGAAATTCTTCCCCAGGGCCGCTTTTACCTTCGGCTCCACCATGGCCAGATAATCCCCATCGTCCAGAAACAGATATTTGGGTACGGCAAAATCCACGTATGCCTCGATATCTTCCACTTCTTTTAGCTCCATCCCATTGATCCTGGACTCCAGCTGCCCGTAGGGACAATCTTTATTATTTGTGATGATCGTCTCCCCTTCATAAGTAAGGATATCTACCTGGTGCTCTTTTGAAAGCCGGATGATCGTCTGATTCGCTTCCACCGGCAGCATCGCGGAAAATACGATCTCCTTTGTCCTGCAGTTGATGATCACTCCCCCGTTATAAGAAAGGATATAGCTCCCGAAATCCTGCAGATGCAGTTCTTCTGCCAGGTGCACCACTCCCTGGGTGGGACGGCCGGAGGCCAGCACCACCTTTTTCCCCAGAGCCTGCACCTTCATCAAGGCTTCTTTCGTCTTTGGCGTGATCACCTTGTCGCTGTTCGTCAGCGTCCCGTCCAGATCCAGGACGATCATCTTATATTCCATCATCTTCTCTCCATTTCCAGCCGCAAAATGTCCGGCTGCTGCTCTCTTTGGAAAATGTCCGGCTGCCGGCGCCTGTCTGCGCTTTTCGCCGGATCTTCCGCTTCTATCAGTTTACGCCATTTTCCTTCCGATTTCAACCGCATCCTGATAGAAAAATATCATACTCTGGCATAGGGATGACATCCCAGGCTTCCCTCCAGCACATTCTGTGCTGGAGGGAAGATACACGGCTGAACTGATACTATCCCCAAACGTCCTTACTGCGCAGTATGCCTGTACGCTTGTCACGCCCTTGTGATATCACGTTCCATCTGGTCCAGAAGCGCCGCGTATTCCCGGAACTGCTCCTGCCATCTTTTCTTTTCCTGTTCGCTCTTCTTATAACAGCTCCTGTGTTCCAGGCTGGCCCACATATCCATGGCCATGGTGCGGAACTGGATCTCTACCGGGTAGTATTCCTTTGTCTCCAGCAGGTAAAAGGGCACTGCGACGATCAGATGGTAACTGCGATAGCCGTTTGCCTTTGGCCTTGCAATGTAATCCTTTTCCCTGATAAACTCCATATCGTCCTGCCGTTTCAGGCTCTCTGCGATCTCATATATCACGTTCGTATCATAGCAGATCACCCGGATCCCGGCGATATCCCTCAAAGTGTCCCTGGCGTTTTCCGGCGATACTTCCACATTCTTTCTTATAAGCTTTCCCTCTATGCTTGCTTTTGACTTGATCCGTTTCTGGATATGATGGACCGCTTCGCAGCCATAAGTCTCCTCATAGTTCTTCCCCAGCACTATGATCCGTTTTTCCACATTCTCCATACTTTCTTCATATGGGACGATCAGTTTTCTGTAATCCGTTTCTGATAAATAAGCTTCCACATCCTGTTCTCCCTTTTCACGAATTTCAAATATACTATCGTAACAGTTCAGCCGTGCGCCAGGATATATGATAAAGAGCGTTACAAGCTTGCTTGTAAAAGCGATTTGACATATATCCTGGCATAGGGATGACATCCAGGGCTTCCCTCCAGCACATTCTGTGCTGGCAAGAAGATACACGGCTGAACTGTTACATACTATCGCTCATTCTACTGGAAAATTGTGTATGTTTTGTGACCTGTTTGTGTATGGCCTCTTATTGTTTTCTTAAATGATGAAACTTTCTGTTAAATTTTGATAACGGTTTCGGGCGGCATTCATATAATAAAAAAGGATCATATTCTCATACGGAGGAATGTTATGAAAAAGATCTTTGCTGCCGTTACTGCAGCCGCCGTCGCCGCAGTAGCGGTTCTTGTAGCAGCGTCCCTGCGGGAAGAAAACGCATCTGACGCTTCCCTGACGCCGGTCACCCTGAATGAAGTCGCCCATTCCGTCTTCTACGCTCCTCAGTACGCTGCGATCGAGCTGGGATATTTTGAAGACGAAGGGATCGCCCTGACCCTTGTAAACGGCGCCGGAGCGGATAAGGTCATGACTTCTCTGATCTCCGGCGACGCGGATATCGGTTTCATGGGTTCTGAAGCCAGTATCTATGTATACCAGGAAGGCTCCGACGACTATGCCGTCAATTTCGCCCAGCTGACCCAGCGGGCAGGGAACTTTCTCGTAGGAAGAACGCCGGAGGATGATTTCTCCTGGCAGGATCTGAAGGGGAAAAAGGTGCTGGGAGGAAGAGCCGGCGGGATGCCCCAGATGGTATTTGAATATATTTTAAAGAAAAATGGCATCGATCCCGCCAAAGACCTGACCATTGACCAGAGCATCGATTTCGGCCTGACCGCCGCGGCTTTTACCAGCAGCGACGCCGACTACACCGTAGAATTTGAGCCATTCGCCACCGGGCTTGAGCTGGAAGGAAACGGCTATGTGATAGCTTCTCTGGGAAAAGACTCCGGCTACGTTCCCTATACGGCCTATTCCGCGAAAAAAAGCTATCTGGAGCAGAATCCCCAGATCATCCAGAGCTTCACCAACGCGATACAAAAGGGCCTGCAATACGTGAACTCCCATTCTGCAGAAGAGATCGCCCAGACCATTAAGCCCCAGTTCCCGGAGACGGATCTGGCCGCCGTTACAAAGATCGTCCAGCGGTATAAGGATCAGGATACCTGGAAAAACGACACGGTTTTTGAAGAAGAAAGCTTCGATCTCCTCCAGAATATCCTGGAAGAGGCGGGCGAGCTGAACGAGCGGGTCCCCTATGAAAAATTAGTCACAACTGAATTTTCTCAAAAAGCGGCGAAGTGATCCGCAGACTTCCAAATGCAAAGGGCCTCTGATTGACAGATTTTTCATAAACTTATAAAATAATGTGGGGCGTTTTTCGCCCCTGGGATAGGGATCGTTCTGAGCCAGACGCTCTCACGATCCCTGCATCATCCAATTCTAAAGAAAGGAACATACGAAAAAGATGAGAAAGTATTTTATCGCTATGGCATTAACCCTGTGCCTGCCTTTTTCCATGTCCGGCTACGCGCTGGCCGCTGAAAATACAGCAGACGGCTCTTCCCAGGAGATCGTGATCTACCATACCAACGATACTCACGGCTATCTCCAGGGTGACGGCGAAAGCATCATCGGTATCGATCTTGTGGCCGGCTTAAAGAAAAGCGCTCCGGATTCTATCCTGGTTGACGCCGGAGACGCCACCCAGGGACTGCCCCTTGCTTCCCTGACCAAGGGAGCAGATGTGATCCGGCTGATGAATCTGGCAGGATACGACCTGATGGCCGCCGGAAACCACGAATTTGATTTCGGGACCGATCAGTTCCTGGCCAATGTCCAGCTGGCGGATTTCCCCATTCTTGCGGCCAACATCTACCGTGACGGCAGCCCGCTTCTTCAGGGCGCCCAGGAAGGAAACGACGGCTGCCATAGGATCATTGAGCGCAATGGTATCCAGATCGGATTTTTCGGCCTGACGACGGCCGATACAGCCACTTCCACTAATCCGGCCGGGATCGCCGACCTGGAATTTAAAGACGAGATCGAAACAGCAAAAGAAGAGATCGATCATCTGGAAGCGGAAGGCGCAGACGTGATCATCGCCATGTGTCATATGGGAGATATGGACGCCTCCTGTACAAGCGCCGATCTGGCCGAAGCGATGACAGGAGAATACCAGGATAAGATTGATGTGATCATTGACGGCCACAGCCATACCATTGAAAATGAAGAGACCAACGGGATCCTGATCGTCCAGACTGGTTCAGGGCTCACTGGCGTAGGAAAGCTGACGCTGCAGATCGACGGCGATCAGGTATCCGCCGCGGAGGAGCTGTTAGATCTTGCAGCTCTTTCTGACATCTCTCCTGATGAAGCAGTTGCAGAAGAGCTTTCCCAGATCACAGACTCCCAGTCGGATCTTCTGTCAGAAACAGTCGGAAGCTCTGAAACAACCCTTTGGGCCGGACAGGTCGGCGTCGTTGCAGTCACCCGCCTTGTGGAAACAAATTACGGGGACTTTACAGCGGATGCCTTCCGTTCTGCCGCAGAAACCTACATACAGACCCTGGGAACCGATACGGATCTTCCTGTTATCGCAGTGGAAAACGGCGGCGGTATCCGCGCTATGGCTCCCAACGGAGAGATCACCACAGGCGACCTGATCTCCGCGTTCCCGTTTTCCAACACCATTTACTTAAAGAAAGTAACTCCCGCGATCCTTTATGAAGTAATGGAGGTTTCCGGGACAACCCTTGACGGCCAGGATAAGGAAACCGGCATGCTCCTTCAGCAGACCAATTCCGGCGGTTTCCTTCAGATATCCGGTTTTACTGTTGTCTTCGACCCGGACGGAGAAGAAGGACAGAAAGTTGCTTCTATCACTTTAGACGGACAGACAGAACCTCTGGACCGGGCAGATACGGAAACTGAGATCCTCATGGCCAGCAACAATTATATTATGAGCGGCGGCAACGACTATACTATGCTGGGCGAGCTTCCCAAGTACGGAGAAGCCGGCGGGGAACTGGAAACTGTACAGGCATATCTGGAAAGCTGCTTAAAAGACGGAGTCCTGCAGGGATATGCCGGGACCCAGGACCGGATCCAGATGAGAAGCGACGGATATGAACCAAAAGATTATACCGCCTCCATCCTGATCACAGACGAAGCCGGAGAACCTCTTGCCGGACAGGAACTGTCCTACCGGGTAGACGGGGGAGAACGGGAAAACGGCTCGACAGATGAAAACGGCCTGCTGCAGATCACCCTTTCCGACGGCGCCCACGGCGTCCGCCTGGCAGATACGCAGCAGGAGATCTATATTGACAATTATTCCGGATTCGGAATTACTGTAGATGAATTCCGGGAACAGCCGGTTTTAACCTTCCTGGCTGACGGAAGCTGCGATCCTGTGGACGGAGCTTTTGCAGAAGAGTCTTCTTCAGAAGCAGCTTCAGAAACATCCGCAGAAGCTCCAGGCAATGAAGCCAGTGAAAGCGTATCGTCTTCCGAAAGTACAGAAGCTGCTGCTGAAGCCGATACACAGAACGGATTCCCAATTGTTCCTGTTGCAATTGCAGCGGTCATCGCAGCAGGCGCGGCTGTGCTCTGGAAAAAGCGCCGCGGCCAGAATTAAGGGTTTTCCTGATCAACTGATATCATCAAATCCTACGGGGGCTCTCAGATCATCCGGTCAGATGATGTGAGCGTCCCCTGCTGGATACTTCGTAATATAAGACAGAGCTGTCATCCGGTTCATTGGCCGGTCTGACAGCTCTGCTGCTTTTACATGATCTTTAATTTGTATAATTATCAAAATATCCCTGGATCAGAACGATAGGCGTTCCCTTATCTCCGCTTCCGGACGTAAGATCTGCCAGAGATCCGATCAGGTCGGTGATCCTTCTTGGAGTCGTTCCCTGTGTGACCATGGTACCTTTTAAGCTCTCCGCCTTCTCGTCCTTTTCGTGTATGTAGTTCTTGATCGCGGACTGGAGGGCATCGCCGGAAAGGCCTGCGAAATCGTTATCCGCAAGGTATTTCAGCTTCACCTCGTTAGGCGTTCCCTGAAGTCCCTCGGTGTAAGCCGGAGAAACTACCGGATCGGCCAGCTCCCAGATCTTTCCTACCGGATCCTTGAAAGCGCCGTCTCCATAGATCATCACTTCAATGTTCTTTCCCGTCTTTTCCCGGAACATCCCATGGATCCGGTCTACCATATCCTGGCAGTGGATAGGGAACAGCTTTATGGAATTTTCTGTAGCTTTGTTGGAGCCAAGCAGACCGTATTTATCGTTGTATCCGCCTCCGTCGACGCTCTTTGTAAGGATATCGTCCAGAGAGTATACCTTCTTCGCCCCGCTGGCTAAAAGGATGCGCTTTGTCCGCGCTCTTGTATGGATATCGCAGTTTAAAATGCTGGTGGTGTATTTCAGGATCGCCTTTGGATTGTTGGCGAAAATGATCTCCACGTCGGCTCCCGCCTGCTGGATCAGCTCTTTATAATACTCCACGTAATCCACGCCTGTAAAATAATGCTTCTGATAGCCGAAATAGCTGCGGTACTGAGCTTCTGTCAGCACGTCGCTCCAGGGATTTACATTTTTCTCATCCAGCATATCCAGCTCCACCAGGTGGTTTCCAACCTCATCTGACGGATAGCTTAACATCAGGACGACTTTTCTGCACCCTTTTGCGATCCCTTTTAAACAGATCGCGAAACGGTTGCGGCTGAGGATCGGGAAGATCACGCCTACTGTGTCATCTCCGAATTTTTCATGTACATCTGCGGCGATCTGGTCGATGGTAGCATAATTTCCCTGGGCTCTGGCCACGATAGCCTCGGTCACTGCCACAACGTCTCTGTCGTGGAGCTCGAACCCTTCTGATTTTGCCGCGTTCAGCACAGAATCCACCACGATCTGCGCCAGGTCATCCCCTTCACGGATGATCGGAGCCCTTACGCCCCGCGATACAGTTCCTATCATTCTGTTCATAATCTGCTCTCCTGTATTAGATTTCGCTGCCGCCTGAAGCATATGGATCTGGATCTTGATCTTCAAACCGCTCTGGGCAGCAATCCCTGCGCGCTTCGCCTTTTCCTGCAAAATACCGGGACATCATGCGCGCATATAGATTATACGTAACAGTTCCGCCGTGTATCTTCCCTCCAGCACAAAATGTGCTGGAGGGAAGCCCTGGATGTCATCCCTATGCCAGGATATATGTCAGATCGCTTTTACAAGCAAGCTTGTAACGCTCTTTATCATATATCCTGGCGCACGGCTGAACTGTTATGATTATACTATAAATTTTTCCAGTATGCCATAACCTTTTTTCCAAGTTTCCTGCAGCTGAGCGAAGAACAGCCGCAAAGCCGGTAAACACTGGCTTTGCGGCTGTCCCTCTATGTTTCTGCTTTTTATTCTTTAAATTTCCTACGACTAATTTGTGAACGGTGAAGGAAGCGCCCATGGCTGCAAGGCCTTTGTTAAGGGCTTCCGATGTAAAGTATGCAAGCATTCCTACAAAGCCAAGACGAAGGAGCATAAAGGAATCAGACTCGTACTTCTCAGGAATATGCGGGAAAATGCGGAATTTGCCTTCCTGCTCGCCACCGCCTTCTTCCTGGGAGATACGTTTTAATTTGCCTTCGCGGTAAAGCTTTAAGAGCCGATAGTAAAGCCTATGATCATTTCCATAAGAAAAATCCCCCATATTTTAATTTGTAATGACGATCCCTTTCGGGGATCAGCCCCTGCCTTTGTGATCCGTAATCCTTTTTTTCGGCCGGTAGATCGCTTCATTTACCGTATAGACCGTCACAAACGCATCCGGATCCGTCTTTCCCAGATAAGACATAAGCAGGGAATATTCATTTTTATCTACGATCGTAATGATCTCCGTCTTTGGCTGATTGTCATAAGCGCCTGCCGCCTGATAAATAGTCGCGCCGCTGTGAAGGCTGTGCACGATAAAGTTCCTGATCTGATCCTCTTTTTTCGAGATGATGCACACTCTCTTTTTTAAATTCAGGCCAAAGATAAAGTGATCTAAAACGATCCCGTTTAAATAAGTTCCCAGCAGGCTTAACACCACCAGTTTCCTGTCGTAAAACAGGACGGAGGAAAGCGCTACGCACATACCGGGAAGAGCCATGGCCTTTCCCATGTCCATGTGCAGATACTTATTCAAAAGCTTCGCCACAATATCCAGGCCGCCGGAAGAGGCGTTTTCACGGAACAGCATGGCCAGGCCGATACTGACAGTGAAGATATAGCATACCATATCCAGGAAAGGGTCTTCGTTAATGGATGTAAAATCCGGAAAGCCCACTTCGAAGACTCTTAAAAACAAAGGCAAAAGCAGGGACGTATAAACGGTCTTTACCCCGAATTCTCTTCCCACAAGCAGAAAACCTACGATAAGGAGCAGGCCGTTCAGGATAAATGTAATGACCGATATATGCAGCGGAACGATGTTCGCCAATATCATTGCCAGGCCGGAAATACTTCCTACCGACACCTGGCTTGGGATCAGAAAGAAAAATACTGACGCTGAAACGATCAGCGTTGCAAACGTAATAACGGCCCATTCTCTGATGATTTCTGACTTTTTCATTTTTTAAAATTCATCCTGGGCATCCAGCGCGTACTGAACATAGAACGCCGCTCCATTTACCAGGGCGTCCTCATCCAGATCAAAACGCTCGTGATGGAGAGAATAGCAGCAGTCCTTTGCCTCGTTCCTGCATCCTACGAAAGCGTATACGCCTGGGAAGCGCTCCAGGAAATAAGAGAAGTCTTCTCCGCCCGGCGTTCCTGGGAATTTTACCAGCCCCTTTTCCCCCAGGATCTTCTTTACGGAACCGGCCGCTATCTGGCTGCAGCGCTCATCATTGATCGTCGCCGGCAGATCGCCGTAATACTCAAATTCATAGGAAGCCCGGTACGCTTCGCAGGTATGTTTGATGATGCGCTCGATCATGGAAGGCAGATCTTTGTGCAGCTGCGGATTAAAGGTGCGCACGGTGCCGGTAAGCTCCGCAGTCTCCGCAAAAATATTGGCCTTTGTTCCGGAATGGAAGGTGCAGACGCTTACGACCACAGTGTCCATGGGATTTGTCTCGCGGCTGGCGATGCTCTGAAGAGCGTCTACTACCTTGGCGCCCACATAAATAGGGTCTACCGCATAGTGCGGCATTGCTCCGTGTCCGCTCTTTCCGATGATCCGTATGTTCATAAAGCCTACAGAGGTATAGCGCGGGCCTGGATCTACGGAGATCGTTCCTGTTTCCAGCTGCGGGAAAATGTGCATGCCCGCTACTGTATCAAGTTCTCCTACCGCTCCGGTAGCCAGTACCTTTTCCGCCCCGTCCGTATGCTCTTCCGCTGGCTGGAAAATAAAGCGGACCGTTCCTTTCAGCTCGTCCCGGTGCTCAGATAAGACCTTTGCCGCAGTCAGCAGCATGCTGATATGGCCGTCATGGCCGCAGGCATGCATAACGCCTTCATTTTCTGAACGGAATGGCAGATCCTTTATCTCTGTGATCGGAAGAGCGTCAATATCGCAGCGGAGTCCGATGAGCGGACGTTCATTTTTCCCGGATAAAGTCGCGATCGTTCCTGTCCCCTCTACCTCTTCATAAGGGATCCCCATTTTCGTCAGCTCCTCCCGGATCCTTTTCGCAGTCTGGACTTCGTTCCAGCTTAATTCCGGATGGCGGTGGAACGCACGGCGCATTTCAACCGCGTATTCCTTCTGTTTTAACACTTCCTGCATTACGTTCATAATATCCTTCTCCTTTTCATATAAAAACGCGCCACCGGCGCGTTTTTTCAGCTCAGTCAGAAGTCCCGGATGATATTTTTTATCAGCTCCAGCATGGTCTTCATGTCCTCTTCCACCACGTATTCCCTCACGCTGTGGGAATGATGGATCGTAAGTCCGATCGGCAGCGTCCGGATGCCGATCTGGTTGGTGTAAGTAGAATCCATGAATCCAAAAGAACGGGCCAGTTTCATCGGTATGCCTGACCTCTCATAAACTGTCTGCAGACGCCGGATCATATCCGCATTAGCGCTGAAATCTGCTTCCGGCACGTCTTTTTCCATCCGCAGGAGGCAGCGGCAGTTCAGCTGTTCCGCCGTCAGATCTGCCGTTTTCTGCACCTTGTCGCTGATCTTTTCCCAGACGTCCTTCCCAAAGCAGCGGATCTCCATATCAAAACGGGCGTGTCCCGGCACGATATTGGACGAAGACAGAGAAACAAGATCGAAGATATTAATGTTCAGGTTTCCGCTGACCCGTCCTACAGGGATCTGGTGGATGATCTGGACCGCCGCCGCAAGAGCGTTTCCGGACAGATCCATGTCGTGGATCACGTGAGAACTATTTCCTGTCAGTTCCACATGGATATAATATCTGGCCGGAGTCTGCAGCAATACTTCTCCTGTAACATAATGATCCGGCACCAGCGCTTCTTCGCTTTCGATCTTGGAATAATCCGCATATCTGGTACCCTGCATTCCCAGCTCCTGACAGACTGTAAACAGCAGCTCCAGGGGACGCCCGCTCTCTCCGGCGGCTTTTAACTGGCTCACTGCTTCCAGGACTACTGCGATCGGCAGCTTTCCGTCCGCGCCTAACACGCTGTTTCCCCGGCTCATGATACGTCCGTTTTCCAGATACGGCTCCACATGGCTGCCTGGAGGCGTGGTATCCAGGTGAAAAATAAAAAGCAGCGGCTTCTTATCTTTTCTCCCCGGCGCCTTCGCAAGGATATTCCAGCCGTCTGTGATCACTTCGCTGCTAAGATACTGGCGTTCGAATGGAATGTCTGATCTTGCAAGTTCCTGTTCGATCAATTCACAAAATAATTTTTCATTATGGGACTCGCTGGCGCAGCCCGCATAACGTATAAAGCGTTGGGCAACCCGTTCTATGGTCCTCTCCTCCCGTCCTGTGCATTACTCATGAGTACCCTTATTTTATCATCCGTCCAGTACGATTACTATTGTCCAAACAAAGGAATTTTAAGGCAAAAAGATATGCATTTGCACAAGAAAATGATATAATATTGAAAAATACCTGCAAAAAATATGGAATTTATCACAATAAAGCAAAGAAGTACGCAGAGGAGGAAGACAGGATGGACAACCGGATCATGCAGAGGATCGTAGAAAAGCTGAAAGACAGTATTGCCGTACCGTTAAGCATCTGTGACGTAAGCGGCCGGGTGATCGTTTCCACAGAACCGTCCCGTATCGGACAGATGGACCTTCTGGCTTTAGAAGCTTTAAATATCAATTCCAGAGCTTCCGCCGCCCAGGGAAACGGTATCCAGTCCGCAGGAGCCGCCGTGCCCCTTTGCTTCCGCAAAAGCAGGCTGGGAGCCATGGTGATCGAAGGCGGCGGCTCTGTGGAGATCTACGCCGCAGAATTTCTGGCAAAGACCATAGAGATCCTGTACGAAGAATACGCACAGTCGGAAAAAGATAAGAGCCGTTCCCTGGAACGGGATCAGTTTCTCTATGAATGGCTCCATTTATCCTCAGAATACACTGACAGTTTTAAGAAAAGGGGAGAACAGCTGGGCATCGATGTGGAAGGCCCGCGGACAGTGATCGTCATGGAGCCGGATCCAGACGACTATCCGCTGATCATGCCCATGGTCCAAAAGCTGCTGGAACCGGACGATATCATGATGCCCCTTTCCCAGCAGCAGGATCTGATCATTTTAAGAGAAAACGCAGCTTTTGAAAAACGGTATCACAGGATCGCCTCCGCGATTTCCTGCTGCCATGCCGGCGTCTGCTCCGGGGAGGGCCGTTTGTATACTGCATACCGTTTTGCTTTAAAAAGCCTCCATCTGGGAAAGATACTGTTTCCTTCGGAATATCTCCATACCTACGAAAAGATGCGTCTGGCTGTGGCTTTGTCCGAGCTGGACATACCCGGCATGGAAGAAGCGTTCTCCCGCCTTGTAGTAAAAGGAAAAAACGCCCGGCTGGCGGAAACGGCAGTTACCTACATCCGTTTTAATGGAGATATCCAGAAGATCTGCGAGCGCCTGCATATCCACCGCAACAGCATTCCCTACCGCCTCCGCCGTATTCAGGCGGTCAGCGGCAGGAATCTTTTAGACAGCTACGATCTTTTATATCTGTATGGATCCTTCATACATTATATAGGAAAAATGGAAGGCGAGATCACATAAAAAACGTTTCCGCCGCCTGCTTTATATGATCCCAAAGTCCCGCTTTTTCCACAGTTCCGTCTGTAAGGATCTCCACTTCTCCCAGCTTCTTCCCGTCCAGAACGTACTGGAGAACACCTGCTTTCTGCCCAGGCTCTACCGGCGCTGTCAGGCTTTCTTCCAGGACCATTCTTTTTTCGATCTGTGAAAAATCCTCTCCGTTCATCCCAAGCCAGGAAAATGTCCCGCCGTAAGCCAGGGGAACTTCTTCTTCCACGCCTCCCTGTACTTTTGCCTGGGGGAGGAGCGGCATTTCCGTATCTTCATACAGACGGCAGTTGGCAAAACCGTAATTCAGCATAGCGACGGCGTCGTTAAACCTGGCCTTATAATCCGGAGCCGCCATCACCACGGCGATCAGCCCCACGCCGTCCTTCTTGGCGGTAGCGGAAAGACAGTATTTTGCCAGTGAAGTAGATCCTGTCTTTAAACCTGTCACTTCAAAATTCACCGCCATTTTCAGGAGCCGGTTCGTATTGGAAAGGCCAAATTCTTTCGTCCCCTGCTTTGTCACATGGGTAATATTCTCCATCCATATCGTAGCGTACTGATGGATCTGGGGATACCGGTTGATCAGCTCCCGGCTCATGACAGCAATGTCTCTGGCCGTAGTCAGGTGAGTTCCGGAATCGGTCAGGCCGCAGCAGTCTTCAAAATGGGTCCCTGTCATTCCAAGGCCTGCCGCCCGTTCGTTCATCATCTTTACAAATTCCTGTTCGCTCCCCGCTATGTACTCCGCCATGGCCACGCTGGCATCATTTCCCGATGCGACAACGATACATTTGATCAGCGTCTCTACTGTCTGCACCTCTCCTTCTTCCAGGAAAACCTGGGATCCGCCCATGGATTTTGCATAGGCGCTGGTCGTAACTTCATCTGTAAGGCTGATCTTTCCAGACTCCAGGGCATCGAAGATCAGGATCAGCGTCATGATCTTGGTAATGCTGGCAGGCCGCCTCTGTTCATCTGCGTTTTTCTCATAGATCACCGTCCCGGTCCCTGCTTCCATAAGGACCGCGCTGGGCGCCTGCACTCCGATCTCCGGTCCGGACGGCAGATCATTGTTTTCTTCATTTATCGCCGCCATAACGGAATCGCTTCCCACCGCCATCACCGGTTCTCCTGCCAGGACGCAGACAGAGGGCGCCAGACATCCGATCCACACAGCCAGGACGGCAAAAAACCATCGTTTCATAAAATCTCCCGTTTACTTCCCTTCATTCATGTATACGCCCGGAAACGGGAAAACAGAAGCTTTAAGTTTTCATACTGGCATGGTATAATGTCGAAAGACATTATACCAGCGCCGCGCCGGGCACCCGAAGGGTGCAGATACTTTACCGGCGCGTGCGCATCCCCCGGAGGGATCATGTCCGAAGGGCATGGTATAATATGAGCACTTGGCGAGGTGTTTTCGAGCCTAGTGCGAGTCATACCTGGCCACTTAACGAGGTCTTTCACGAGTTTAGTGGACATGGTATAATGAGATCACTTATAAAAGACGCAAGGAGTATGGACGAATGAGAAGACGTAAGGTTGCACGAGGACTATCTTTTAAAAGGCGCAGGCGGATCTTTGGCATTCCCGTTTCTACAACGGTCCTGGCGGCCGCTGCTGTTTTCGCTGTTCTGGCGGGGATCGTTTTGCTGATCTTTCATCTTCTTTCCGGGGCGTCTTCCAAAGGAACCCTCCCTGCTGAAACCGGGCAGGAAATTTCCCAGGAATATTCCGATCCTGCTGAAAATACGCCGGCCTATGCTACAGCCGAAGAGCTGACTGCCGCGGCCGACCGGATCGCCGCCGGATACGACTACGATCAGGCTATAGAACTTCTGCAGGAAAGCGCCTTTGCGGACGACAGCCTTGTTCTTGATACGGTGAAACGCTACGAAGAGGAAAAGGCTTCCCTGGTACGGGCGGATCCTTCCAGGATCACTCATGTATTTTTCCACTCGCTGATCATGGATAACAGCAAAGCCTTTGACGGGGACGCCGATCAGAACGGATACAATCAGATGATGACTACAAGATCAGAATTTTTAAATATCCTCCAGCAGATGTACGACCGGGGATACGTTCTGGTACGCCTTCATGATATCGCGTATGAAACTACAGATGAAAATGGAAATGTTATTTTTAAAGAAGGGGATATCATGCTTCCAGAAGGGAAGAAGCCTTTCGTTATGTCCCAGGACGACGTGTGCTACTATGAATATATGGAGGGAGACGGTTTTGCCTCCAGGATCGTCATTGGCGACGACGGCAAACCTACCTGCGAAATGGTGATGGATGATGGGACTGTTTCTGTCGGTTCTTACGACCTGATCCCGCTTCTGGAGGATTTTATCCAGGAACACCCGGATTTTTCCTATAAGGGCGCCAGAGCGGTGATCGCCTTTACCGGATACAACGGCATCCTGGGATACCGGACGGACGAAGCTTACCGGGACTCCAACCCGAATCTGGAGGAAGACCGGGAAATGGCAAAAAAAGTGGCCCAATGTCTGCGGGATAACGGCTGGGAGCTGGCTTCCCACAGCTGGGGCCACAAAAATATGGGTGAGATGGCTATGGACAATTTCCGTACAGATACGGACAAATGGGAAAGCCAGGTGGAATCTCTCATCGGACCTACGGACATCATTCTCTTTCCCTATGGTTCCGATATCGGAGACTGGCGCGGCTACTCGCCGGACAACGAACGATTCGCCTATCTCTACGAAAAAGGTTTTCGGTATTTCTGCAACGTGGATTCCGCCCAGTACTGGGTGCAGATCGGAGAGAACTACTTCCGCCAGGGCAGGCGCAATCTGGACGGCTTCCGCATGTATTACGATCTGCCGGAGACAGATCCCCAGACCGACCATTTAAGCGACCTGTTTGACGTTACCCAGGTCTTTGACTACAGCCGCCCGCTTCCTGTTCCCATGATGTAGGCGCGGCGGCCGTTCCCGGCGATCGATTCATTCCCTGGCGGCCGTTCCTGGCAGTCGATTCACTTTTGGCGATCGATCGCCTTTAGCAGCTGATCCAGATACTCCTTTGCTTCTCCCCCTTCCATCCAGTCCGCCTGCCGGCGCATGACTGAAGCAAAATCTTTGGGGGCATCCTCAAAGTCTCTCTTTACCCAGATGATCTCCCTGCTTTTGTCGTTTGCCGCCTGGACACAGAGCCTTTGGGCTTCTGCCCTGTGATCCGCGCTCTCTCCTTCTTTCAGGGAAAGATAGGCGAGCAGCAGCTCCGCGCTCCCAAGGTTAAGCCCCGCCGACTCCATCATCCACTGTTTCGCCCTATTCTCATCTTTTTCAACGCCAAGGCCCTGCAGATATGCCAGCCCCAGATAGAGCATGGAATACCGATCTCCGTGGAGGGCTGCTTTTTTATGCCAGTAGACCGACTGCCCGTAGTCTTTTTCTACTCCTTTGCCCTCCCAGTACATCCAGCCAAGGTTAAAGGCCGCCTCTTCCGTTCCTTCTGCAGCCGCCTGCTCAAACAAAGTCTTTGCAAGGTCATAGTCGACCGAATGGCCGCACTCTCCAAAATACCAGGTGCATCCCAGCCTCCAGAGAGCCGGCCCGTACCCTTCTGAAGCGGCCCGTTCCAGATACGCCATAGCCAGCTTTTCGTCTTTTTGCGTGCCGCGCCCTTCCCGCAAAAATACATACATGGACGTCTGAGCCCTCAGGCTTCCGTTGGCGGCAGACCGTTCGTACCAGTAAAAGGCTTTTTCCAGGTCTTTTTCCACGCCTTTTCCTTCTTCAAAACAGAAGGCAAGGCGGCACTGGCCGTTTTCCTCCTCCTGTTCCGCAGCCCGCTCATACCATAAAGCGGCTTGTTTCAGATCTTCCGGCACTCCGATAGCAAATTCGTACATCCTGCCTGTCTCTGTCTGCGCGGTTGCGTCTCTATGCTCCGCAGCCCGCTTCATCCAGTAAAATGCCTTCACTTCATCCGGCTTTGTCCCGATCCCGTCTTCATAACAGAAAGCCAGCAGGCGTTCCGCTCTTGGATAGCCGCATTCCGCAGCTTCGCGGTAAAGGGAAAACGCCTTGTTTCTGTCTGTATGGGTTCCGATGCCTGCTTCATAGCAGATCGCAAGATTACAGATGGCAGGCACATACCCCATCTCGGCGGCCTGGCTGTAAAGCCAGAACGCCTGCTTTTCATCCGGCTCCGTTCCCACTCCCTGCTCCATGCACCATCCCAGATTGCAGATCCCCAGGGCGTCTCCTATGGCAGCGCCTCTGCGAAAACAGGAATATGCTTTTTTCTCGCAGCGCTCCATCTCTTCTTTTGTCTCCTGTTCTTCTGACATTTCCGTCCAGAAGATACCAAGCCTGCTCCAATCGCCGCCTGTAAGCCTGCTCTCATCCTGAGGCTTCACAGGCTTTCCGCACACCGGGCAAGCCTCTCTTAGTTTTCCGTCCTCATCCTCCATAAGGAAACCGCAGTCCAATCCCGTACACCGGTAGATCATATCCCTGTCCTTTCTGGTCGTGGACCTATCTGAACGCCTTAATCTTTCACCGGCGTTGTCTTCAGATATTCCATCAGCTCCTGCAGCTGTTTCTCCGTCTCTGTGTCGCCGATCGCCTTTTCCAGATCTGACAGCACCTGAGAAAGATCGTTGGGCGCGTTGTAGAAATCGTTCCGTATTCCTTCCATACCCGCTTCATCCGCAGGCCATGCCTGGCGGCACAGCTCCTTTGCCTTTTCCATATCCATCGGAAGGCCCTTTCCCAGCGCGTAGCACAGCGCCAGGCGGTAAACAGCCTCTTCGTCCATGTTGCCGGCCTCTGCTCCTTTTTTATACCACATAACTGCTTTTTCCATACTCTTTTCCATAAGGATCCCGGACTCGTAAAAACGTCCCAGGGCGCAGCAGGCGGAGCTGTCTCCGTTTTCCGCCGCTTTCCTGTACATCTCCAGGGCTTTCTTCATATTTTTCTTTACGCCCTGTCCATGCTCATAGCATTCCCCCATATTGTAGAGCGCGCAGGTATTATCCGTTTTTGAAGCCTTTCTGTAAAGACTGAACGCTTTTTTATAATCCTGCTCTACTCCCTGGCCGGTGCGGTACATCTCGCCCAGATTGTTCATCCCCCTGTCGTCTCCCTGGCCGGCAGCCTTCTTGTACCAGTAGGCCGCCTTTTTCTTGTCCATCTCAGTGCCGATCCCCCTGTCATAGCAGAATCCCAGGTTTGACTGGGCATAGGGATTTCCGGCCTTCGCCGCTTTTTCATACCAGCAGACCGCTTTGCCGGCATCTTTTTCGCAGCCATTTCCTGTTTCATAAAGCCAGCCAAGGCTGCACATAGCAGACGTATATCCGCCCTCCGCCGCTTTCCCGTACCAGTACAGGGCCCTTTCAATATTTACCGGGATCCCTTTCCTGCCATACTGATAGATCGAAGCCAGATTGTTTGCCCCTCTGGGGACTTTCTGAAGTGCTGCCTTTTCATACCAGTAAAACGCTTTCTTGGGGTCTTCTTCTACGCCCTCTCCGTTATCATAGCACCAGGCGGCATTGCACATCGCTCCGCCGTTTCCTTTTTCAGCGCTTTCCAGATAAAGAGAAAACGCCTTTTTCATATCCTTTTTTACGCCTTTGGCAAATTCATAGCAGGTCCCCAGCTGCAGGATCGCCCTGGAGTCTCCCTGCTTTGCGCCTTTCCTGTAAAAGGAAAGCGCTTTTTTTATGTCCTGATCCACGCCTATGCCGTATTCATAGCAGTTGCCCAGGTTCAGGATCCCCTGGATGTAGCCTTTGTCAGCCGCCTTTTTGTATAAGGCTGCCGCCTGCTTCACATCCTTTTTTACGCCGCGGCCATATTCATAACACCAGCCCAGGGTACAGCAGGCGTTTACATCTCCCTGGGCGGCGGATTTGGTCAGCCAGTAGACAGCTGTTTTAAAGTTTCTTTTTACGCCTGTTCCGTTGCAGTAAAAAAGCCCAAGATTATTCTGCGCTGCGGCGTTTCCGTTTTCCGCAGATCTTTTGTACCATTCCAGGGCTTTCCAAATGTCTTTTTCCGCCCCTCTTCCAGACTCGTAAGCGTATCCGGCATAAAACTGGGCATCGTCGTCTCCTCTTGCGCCCGCCCTTTCAAACCATCCGACCGCCTCGCGGACGTCTTCTTCTTTATTGCTCTCCCAGTACCAGATCCCCATATAATACGCACCTTCCGGAGAACCGGCTTCGGCCGCCTGGGCAAATAACTCCTTTGCCTTTTCCCGGTCCTTTTCCAGGGTATGGCCGCCATAATAATAATCGCATCCCAGACGCCATACTGCGGGAGGATAACCGGTGGAAGCCGCCTGACGGATCAGTTTCAGCGCTTCTTCTTCATTTTTCTCTGTCCCCCGGCCTTCTGACAGGCACAGATACAGTCTGGTCATCGCCCGGACGTTGCCCTGTTTTGCAGATTCTGTATACCAGTAGACCGCCTTTTCATAATCCTGGTCCACGCCCCTGCCCAGCTCATAGCAGGTTCCCAGGCATACCTGTCCATTCCTGTTTCCTGCTTCCGCCGCTTTTTTGTACCATCGGATAGCCGTTGCCATATCCGCCGGGACGCCTATGCCAAATTCATAATAACGCCCCAGCTCCGTCTCTCCTTCCGGGTCGTTCTGCCACGCAGCCGCCTCCATCCACTGAAACGCTTCTTCCAGGTCTCTTTCTACCCCTACCCCGTCTTCATAGCAGTTGGCCAGAAGGATCTGCGCCCTGGGAAATCCTGTATCCGCCGCTTCCCGGTAAAGCTGCGCAGCCTTTTCTTCATCTTTCGGGACTCCAAGCCCCTCTTCATAAAAAACTCCCAGGTTACAGATAGCCGGCACATAGCCTAGTTCCGCAGCCTGTTCATAAAGCCATGCGGCCTGGCGGTAGTCCCGGCTTTCACCAATTCCACTTTCCATACACCAGCCCAGATTGCAGATCCCCCAGGCATTGCCTTTAGAAGCGGCCTGGCGGAAACAGTAGACGGCTCTTTCTCCATCGCTCCCCTGGCGCAGCCAGTAGACGCCCAGCAGGCTCCATTCCCTTCCGTCAAGCTCCTGCTCCTGCTTTTCTTCCACCGTGCTCCCGCAGACAATGCAGCGGGCCGGCGCTTCGTCCTGTTCCGTTATGTAATCGCATTCTTTATTTGAACAGCGGTATATCATATCTATCGTACACTCCTTTTAGCCTTCATCCTCATATCAGATCCATAAATCCTCTTGCAAGCAAGCTTGCATCAGATTTTCGGCCTTTTGGCCCTGGTATCATCATATCACACTTGTCCAAAAGAAGAAAGCAGGTAAAAAAAATCCAGCCGGAAAGCAAATGATCCGGCTGGATTTCTCTTCTTAAAACTGAACGTATCAGTCCAGGACGGCGGGAAAACAGGGGCAAAAACAGACGTTAAGCTCGCTTATAAGTATGCTTTTGCCCCTGTTTTCACATCGGACAGACATCCGATGCTTCTTGTCCGGCTTTAGCCGGACAAGAAGAGGCGCCGTCCTAAACAGTTAAAACTGAACTACATCTTTGATCTCTGCCGCCGGCTCTACGGATTCCGCGTAAAGGACAGGTCCTTCGCCTTCATAATCCGGCCAGTACTCATGGGCTACCTTCGCCCTCACCTTTACCCAGTTGCCATTTTCCAGGTTCCTGGCTTCCCTTGCCTTGCAGATAAAGCCAAGGAAGGTGATATCCGCCTCGCAGCAGGTCATGACCATTCTTCCCGGTACGAAATAGTTTTTGGGGAAGGACGGGGCTTTCATGACCATGCCTGTAAATTCTACGGTGCGCCCCACGTAACGCTCCGGCTTATCCATGCAGTCGATATACCAGACTCCATAGTATTCCGGCGGGATCACGATCACATCCTGTTTCATATCGTAAGGCAGATCTTCTTCTGTGATCTCCGGCTCCACTTCTCCTTCTGCAGTCTCAAAAACAATGTCCGCCTTCCGTCCCATGGCCTTTATGGTACGCCTGTAATTTCCAAGAGTCTCCTCCGGGATCCCGTCGCAGCGGTTCATGATCACAAGCTCTGTATTCCTGAGCATGGCTCCTAAAAGGGGCTTCATATTCTTTACATACAGGTCAAAGGTAGACCCGTCTATAATGGTGATCTGCTGGTAGACCGTCCAGTCGTCAGGAAGCTTCAGATCGTCCTGGTTCCACATCCCGTTCCACTCCATGACCACTCTCTCCGGGTTGTAAAGGAGTTCCAGCTCGGTCATCTTTTCCGGAGTCAGCTGGGAGAAGTCGTCCACATAGACTACCGCCGTCTTTGTGCGTTCCAGCATCTCCTTCTCATAATCCGTATCCCCTTCCTCGCAGACGATCAGAAGGGTCTTTCCCTCCACCTGGAAATAGTCCTGGTCCATGGTAAACTTCAGAAATTCCGTCTTTCCTGCTTCCAGAAATCCGTTGATCAGAAAAACGGGCATAATATCGTCTTCAATCATTGGTCCCATAAACTAACCTCTGTTAAATACTTTCTTTAATTCCTCTTCCTTTAAGCCTGCGCCGATCACGCACACCTTTCCGGTATACTCCGGCTTGCCGGTACGGATCTCGTACTCTTCCGGAACCAGGTCGAAATAATACCACTCGCCTTCTTTTTCTCCCGGAACCATTCCCTTTGCTCTTAAAACGTCTCCAAATTCCGCGCCGTAAGCCAGTTCCTTTAAGATCGTCTCCAGCTGGTCTTTTGACAGAGCCTCTACGTTCTCCATGCCCCAGCTGGTAAATACGTCGTCGGCATGATGATGGCCTTCATGTCCGTGATCGTGATCGTGATGGTGGTCGTGACCGCAGCCGCATGCTTCGCCGTGTTCATGATGGTGCTCATGATCGTGATGATCGTGGTCGTGGTGATCGTGGTCATGGTGATCGTGGTCATGGTGATCCTCATAGCCGTCATGATCCTCTCCGTGATGGTGATGGTCGTGGTCATGGTCGTGATCGTGGTGGTCATGGCCGCAGCCGCACTCCCCGTCATGGTCGTGATGGTGATGATGCTCGTGCTCATGAGCCTCATAAGCCTTGATCGCTTCCGCCATCAGCTCTTCTTCCATAGTATCCGGTTTCTCGATGATCTCCAGAAGCTGGCTGCCGCTTAGCTGTGCGACCGGCGTCGTCACGATCGCGCACTTATCGTTCTGCTCCCTTAAAAGGGATACTGCGGCCCTTACCTTTTCCGCCGGAGCGATATCTGTTCTCGTAAGGACGATGGTCCCTGCATAGGCGATCTGGTTGTTGAAAAATTCGCCGAAGTTTTTCATATACATCCTGCACTTTGACGCATCCACGATGGTCACCGCGCTGTTTAAGACAACGTCCAGATTGGCGGCTACGTCCTTTACCGCTTTCATAACGTCGGAGAGCTTTCCGACTCCGGACGGCTCGATGATCACACGGTCCGGCTTAAACTTTGTCAGCACCTCTTCCAGGGACTTTCCAAAATCTCCTACTAAAGAGCAGCAGATACAGCCGGAATTCATCTCCCGGATCTCGATCCCGGAGTCCTTTAAGAAGCCGCCGTCGATGCCGATCTCGCCAAATTCGTTCTCGATCAGCACTACCTGCTCCCCTGAGATCGCTTCTTCCAGAAGCTTTTTAATAAACGTGGTCTTTCCGGCTCCTAAGAATCCGGAAATAATATCTATCTTTGTCATGTTATTCCCTCCTTGCAACACTGATACTAGCACAACCAGGAAGAAATTTCAACCTTCTGAAACTTGTTGAGAAGTTTTACATATCAGTTCAGCCGTGCGCCTTTACAGCTGCTTTAATATCTTTTCTGTGTCTTCTTTCCTTCCAAGGATCATCAGGTGGTCGTCTTTCTTGATCTTATACTCGGAAGCAGAGATCATTTCCACCTTCTCTCCCCTCTTTACCCCCAGGATATTGATATGGTATTTATTTCTGATATCCAGTTCTTTTAAGCTCTTTCCCAGCCAGCCCTGCGGCGGGGCGATCTCATAGATGGAATAATCCTCTGACAGTTCGATATAGTCGTAAACGTGGTTGGCTGAAAAACGCATGGCCAGCTTCTCCGCTTCGTCCCTTTCCGGGTAAATGACCTCGTCCGCTCCGTTCCGCAGAAGGAATTTTGCCTGGATGTCTCTGGTAGCTTTGCTGATCACATATTTGCCGCCCATCTCCTTTATCTGGCTGGTGACCTCCAGACTGCTCTGGAAATTCGTCCCGATGCACACAAAGCACAGGTCGAAATTGGCGATCCCAAGGCTCTTTAATACTTCCGGCTTCGTGCAGTCGCCAATCTTGGCGCTGACCACATAAGGGAGCATCTCCTCCAGATTTTCCTCATGGTCGTCAACGATCATGATCTGATGCCCCAGCCTGGACATATTCATGCACAAATGTCTTCCAAAACGTCCCATTCCAATGATCAAAACCGATTTCATATTTTTCTCCTCATCTTTCTGTCATCATCCGACCGCGATATGGCCTACCGGCAGCTTCACCGGCGGCGTGTTCTTGTTCTGTGTAAACGCCAGGGCGAAGGAAAGGCTTCCGATCCGCCCGCAGTACATGAGAAGGATCATAACGACCCTTGAAAAATCCGTCAGTTCCCTGGTGATCCCTGTGGACATCCCCACAGTGCCCATAGCGGAAAACGTCTCAAAGAGCACGTCTGACATGACCAGTTCCGGCTGGGCTGCCATGACCGCCAGAGAGGCGGCGACGATCAGAAACAGGTTCAGGCTGAAAATAGCGCTTCCTCTTTTGATCGCGTCGTCTTCCAGCCTCCTGCCGAATACGTTTACCCCATCGGTCCCTCTTATGCTGGAAATAACGCCGAACAGCATGATCACAATAGCTGTTGTTTTTATGCCTCCAGCGGTAGAGCCTGGGCTTCCGCCGATAAACATGAGCACGATCGTAAGAAATATACTGCTGTCCTGCATGGCCGCCGTATCCACGGTGTTGAACCCGGCTGTCCTGGCTGTAACGGAAGCAAACAGCGACGTAAGGATCCTTGCCTTTCCGTCCATATCCGCCAGCAGATGATCCTTTTCACAGAGATAAAAGAGGATCGCTCCGCCGAAGATCAATATAGCCGTGGTGATCAGCACGATCTTTGTGTGCAGGGCGTATCTCTTCCAGTTAAGACGGTTTCTCTCAATATCGTCCCAGACGATAAATCCGATACCGCCGATGATGATCAGCAGCATGATCACCGCGTTTACTACCACGTCGTCATAATAGGATACAAGGGAAGAATAAGCTCCCTTATGGCCCATCAGGTCAAAGCCTGCGTTGCAGAAGGCGGAAACAGCATGGAAGACCCCATAGTAGATCCCCTTTAAAAATCCGTATTCCGGAATAAACCGGAGAGCCAGGATCAAGGCTCCGATCCCTTCAAAAATACAGGTTCCGATAATGATCTTTTTGGCCAGACGCACTACGCCGCCGATCTGAAGGGCGTTAACGCTCTCCTGGATCAGGCCTCTTTCCTTCAGTCCGATCCGCCTTCTTAACAGGATGGACAAAAACACTCCTACTGTGATAAATCCCAGACCGCCGATCTGGATCAGAGTAATGATCACCAGCTGCCCGAACAGCGTCCACTGGCTCCAGGTGTCGTACACCACAAGGCCTGTTACGCAGGAAGCGCTGGTGGCTGTAAAAAGGCATTCTAAAAAGCCGGCGCACTGGCCGTCCCGGCTGGCGGCCGGAAGCATGAGCAGCAGCGTGCCTGCCATGATCACGCAGAAAAAGCCGTATGCGATAAACTGGGTCTGAGATATTCCCTTTTTCCAGCTCTTTTTCTCCCTTTTCAATATTTCTTCCATATCACCGCTTTTCATCGTTATTCCCTTTCTTCCCGTCTCCTTTTTGTCCGTTCCCGTCCTTTTGCCGTCTGGATCCCCATGCAGATCAGAAAGGCCGCAAGATCTGCCAGCACTACGCTTGCTCCGGCCGGAGTGGAATATTCATAGGAGATCACCATTCCTATGCAGAAGCAGATGACCGCCATGATCCCGGAGGCTGTCACAACTCCCAGAAAGCTTTTCCAGATCCTCATGGAAGTGAGGGCCGGGAAAATGATCAGGCTGGAGATCAGCATGGCTCCCATCATCCGCATCCCCAATACGATCGTCACCGCCGTAAGGACGGCCAGCAGGCCGTCGTACAGTCCTGCGTTCACGCCTGTAGCCCTGGCGAAGCTTTCATCAAAAGTAACCGCAAACACTTTATGATAAAACAGCACGAACAGGCAGAGCACCACAATAGATAGGACCATTGCAAGGATCACATCCTCCCGGCTCATAGCCAGGATGCTGCCGAACATATAGCTGTTTACATCCGTAGTCATCCCTGTAGTAAGGGACGTTACCGTAATGCCGAAGGCGAGGGCGCTGGCGGAGATCACCGCAATGGCCGCGTCGCTTTTTATCTTTGCGTTTTCCCGGATCCGAAGGAGCAGGAAAGCCGCCGCCACTACCACCGGAATGGAAAACTGCAGAGGCGACCAGCCTACCGCCACCGCTACAGACAGCGCGCCGAAAGACACATGGGAGAGGCCGTCTCCGATCATAGAATACCGCTTCAGCACCAGGCTGACTCCCAGGAGGGCGGCGCAGAGGGAGATAAATATCCCGCCTGCCAGGGCCCTTAAAAGGAACGGATAAGAAATCATTTCCAAAAACAGGCTCATACCTCTTCACCTCCCAAAAATCGTTTTCCTACCGGGCTTTTCCTGTAATCCTCTGCGCTCCCGTAAAACAGGACTCTCTGTTTTAAATGAAGGATCTTACCCGCCTGGGAAACGATATTCTGCACGTCGTGGGTCACCATGAGGATGGCCACATGGCTGTCCCGGTTTAAATGGCGGATCAGCCGGTAGAAATCCTGGATCGCCGAAGGATCCAGCCCTGAGATCGGTTCGTCCAGGATCAGCAGCTTATCTGTGGCGCATAAAGCGCGGGCGATCAGGACTCTCTGCTGCTGGCCTCCGGAAAGGTCCCGGTAACACTCTTTTTTCAGATCCGTGATCCCCAGCTTTTCCATATTGGACAGGGCCTTTGTCTTCTCTTCCCTGGAATAAAAGGGACGGAATCCCATACGGTTTAAATTTCCGGACAGAACCACCTCCCATACGGTGGCGGGAAAATCCTTCTGCGCCGCCGTCTGCTGGGGAAGATAGCCGATCCCTGTCTTTTTCAGTTCGTCCGACATCACGATCGAGCCGGACGTAGGCCTTAAAAGCCCTAAAAGCCCTTTCATCAGCGTGCTTTTCCCCGCTCCGTTCTCTCCTACGATGCACATGTAGTCTCCCGGATCCACCTCCATGGACACATCCACCACCGCATCGTAGTTTTCATAGCCAAAGCCTACATGACTGCATGTTATAAGACTGCTCATTCATCTAATCCTTTTCTAAGGGTTTCCACATTTCCCTCCATAAGCTCCAGATAGGTCACGCCGGATTCAAACTCTCTCCTGGTCACATTGTGGCAGGAGTGGAGAAGAAGCGGCTGGGCTCCTGTCTCTTCTGAAATGATATCCGCTACCCGGTGACTGGACAGCTCCAGGTAATAGACCGCCGGAATGTGGTTTTCCTTGATCTTTTCAATCAGGTACGCGATCGTCCTGGCGCTTGGCTCCGTATCCGTGCTGCAGCCGGAAAAGGCCGCCCGGTAATTTAATCCGTATTCCTCTGCCAGATACCGGAAGGGGAATTTATCGGCCACGATGATCATATCCCTTTTTCTGTTATCCATAACCTCCCACATATCCTCATCCAGTTTTTTAAGTTTCTCCAGATACGCGGAAGCGTTGTTTTCATAAGTCTCTCTGCCGGCAGGATCTGCTTCTGCAAGGGCGTCCCGGATATGGCCGGTAATGACCATGGCGTTCTCCGGCGACGTCCATATATGCTCGTCGTATTCGATCTCCTGTCCGTAGCCGTCGTCGTTTTCAATGTGTCCGGCCTCTTTTCCGTGGTCGTGGCCATGATCGTGGGAATCCTCTTCTTCCATGCCTTCCACATGCTCTTCTTCAAACAGCTCCACATAGTCCATCATCGTCACAACTTTCATAGACGATGGATCGATAGCGTCCAGGACCTGGTCCACCCAGTGTTCCATGGCGCCGCCGTTGCAGATGAAAAGATCCGCATCCTGGATCAGCTTCATATCCGCCGGCGTAGGTTCAAAGGAATGGCTGTCCATCCCCGCGGGAACGACCATGGACAGGCTGATCCTGTCTCCCCCTACCTGGCGGATAAAGTCATAATAGGGAAAGATCGTCGTCACGACAGAAAGCCTGGAATCCTCTTCTAGGCCCTCCCCCTTTGTACCGACCGTTCCATTATCCGCTCCGTGTATCCTGGCCTGGCACCCGCTGAGGGCGGCTGTCAGAAAAATACAGGATAAAAGCAGTGGAAATATCCTGCGGATCCCCTTATCTTTTCCCGCCGTCATGCTTTCTCCTCAAATGCCTGGCAGATCTCTAAAGGCGATGAGATCAGGTACTTCGGATGGAATTCCTCCAGTTCTTCCCGCTTTCTAAATCCCCAGAGGACTCCCACAGTATCCACTCCGGCAGCCTTTCCAGTCCTCATATCCGTATTCGTATCCCCAAAATACAGGCATTCCTCCGGCTTTACCTGAAGCTTCTCCATGATCAGGAAAACTCCCGTCGGATCCGGCTTCTTAGGCACCTCCGGTTTCTGTCCCTCAATAAGGTCAAAATATCCTTTTCCAAAAATCCCTTCGATATTTTCCACAGCCATAGGATGGGGCTTGTTGGAAAATACTGCGGTGTTTACGTTCTTTTCCTTTAAAAATTTCAGAAGATCAGGGATCCCGTCGTAAGGCGCCACCTGATACATACAGTATTTTGCAAATTCTTCCATATAGATCGGCAGGGACTCCTCAAAATGGACAAGTTCCCTGTCTCCTGCCGCCAGGAGGGAACGTCTCATCTGCATCTTATATCCGTCCCCTACGCAATATTTCATCTGGTCTTCTGTCAGTTCCGGCAGGGAAAGGCGTTTTAACACCTGATTCGTAGTAAATGTGAGGGCATGGATCGTGTTCAAAAGCGTTCCGTCCAGGTCAAAAATACAACAACGATACATTTTTCATCCTCCTGTTATGAAAAGATCTCTTCCGCATATTTTACAGAAGCCATAGCGTCCTTACAGTAGCGGTCCGCTCCGATCGTCCTGGCGTAATCTTCTGTAAGGACCGCTCCGCCGACCATTACCTTTGTCCACGGCGCTTCTTTTCTTAAAAGCCGGATCGTCTCTTCCATGCTGGGGACCGTAGTGGTCATCAGGGCGCTTAACCCCACCAGGGCGATATGGCCTTCCTTTGCAGCTTCCGCCACTTTTTCCGGAGGCACGTCCTTTCCCAGGTCGATCACTTCGTAACTGTAATTTTCCAGCAGGACTTTTACGATATTCTTTCCGATATCATGGATATCTCCCTTGACCGTAGCAAGGATGATCCTGCCTTTTTTCTCCTGGCCCTGTCCTGCCTGGGCCATCTGTTCCTTGATCACGTCAAAAGCCGCTTTTGCCGCTTCGGCGCTCATAAGCAGCTGGGGAAGAAAGAGCGTCCCTTCCTCAAACCGCCTTCCCACCGCGTCCAGAGCCGGTATCATCTCTTCCTGTATGATAGAAAGAGGAGCTTTTTCCTGAAGGAGTTCCTTCGCGTAGCGGGCCGCCTGTTCCCGCAGGCCTTTTTCCACGCACTCCTGAAGGCTTTTTCCGCTGGCCGCTCCATCCTTTGCGGAAGCGGATGGGCTTTGGATGGCATCCGAAGCCTTGGGCAGAGCGCCGTACCTCTCAATAAAACCGCCGCACTGGGGATCCAGCCCCGCAAGGGCGCGGAAACTGTAATAAGAGCGCATCATCGTCTCCGAGTTTGGATTGATGATCGCCGCGCTGAGTCCGCTCTCTAAAGCCATGGTAAAAAACGCTCCGTTGATGATCTCCCTGTGAGGCAGTCCGAAGGAAATGTTTGACACCCCTAAAACGGTCTTTCCGCCGTTTTCCGAGATCTTCCTTACGGTTTCCAGGGTTGTCAGAGCGCCCCGGCTGTCTGAGCTGATGGTAAGACAAAGAGCGTCGATCAGGATATCCTTTTTCTGGATCCCGTACTCCTTTGCCTTCCGGTAGATCTTTTCCGCGATCTCCAGCCGCCCTTTCGCCGTGTCCGGTATGCCGTTTTCATCCAGGGTAAGGGCCACCACTACGCCGCCGTATTTCCTCACCAGCGGGAAAACTGCTTCCATCACTTCTTCTTTTCCATTCACTGAATTGACCAGGGGCTTTCCGTTGTAGACCCTCATGGCCCGTTCCATTGCCTGGACGTCAGACGTGTCGATCTGCAAGGGCAGGTCCAGGACGCTTTGAAGCTCCTTCACCACTTTTTCCATCATTTCCGACTCGTCGATCTCAGGAAGTCCCACATTTACATCCAAAATATGGGCTCCGTTGTCCTGCTGCACCACTCCTTCCTGGATCAGGTAATCCAGGTTTTTCTCTCGGAGGGCCTGTTTTAATTTTGATTTTCCTGTAGGATTGATCCGTTCCCCGATGATCACCGGGTCTTTTCCGATTTCTATGGAATGGGACCAGGATGTGACGATGGTCTTTTCCTTCTTTTGGATCGGCGCCGGGACCAGATCCCGGCACAGCTCGACGGTCTTTCGGATATGCTCCGGCGTCGTGCCGCAACAGCCTCCCACAAAATAAGCGCCGTTTTCAGCGATCCTCCTTACGGTACGGGCAAAGGTATCTGCGTCGATATCATAGACCGTCTTCCCATCTTCGCTCCTTGGAAGTCCGGCGTTGGGATTGACGATCACAGGAATGGAAGCCTCCTCGCAGATGGTCTTTGCGATGGTTTCCATCTGCAGCGGCCCAAGTCCGCAGTTCACTCCCAGAGCGTCTACCCCAAGCCCCTCCAGAAGGGCTACGACCGATACGATATCGCCTCCGGTCAAAAGCTTTCCTCTCTCGTCAAAGGTAACGGTAGCGAATACCGGAAGGCTGGAATTTTCTTTTGCCCCAAGGACGGCCGCTTTCAGCTCGTAGCTGTCGCTCATGGTTTCGATAAGGATGCAGTCCGCCCCGTTTTCCGTTCCCAGCTTCGCCACTTCTCCGAACATGCTTACTGCTTCTTCAAAATCCAGATCCCCCAGAGGCTTTAAAAGCTTGCCCGTCGGCCCCATATCCAAGGCGATCAGCCCTCGTTTTCCTGTAGACTTTTCCGCTTCTTCCACAGCCTTTTTCGCGTTTTCCATAGCTGCCGCCACGATCGTCTCCAGGCTGTATTCCTGATTTTTATTGTATTTTAACCGGTTTGCTCCGAAGGTATTAGCCAGGATGATATCGCTGCCAGCCTCCAGATAGCTGCGGTGGATCTGCGTGATCGCCTCTGGATGGCGGATATTCCAGGTTTCCGGAAGCTCTCCCGGCTTTAATCCCTTTTCCTGGAGAAGGCTTCCTATACCTCCGTCAAAAAACAGGATCCTCTTTCCAATCTCATTTAAAACACTCATTCTTCTCTTGTCTCCTTCAATCTCCGCCTGACTTACAGCTTCCTTTGCGGCAGCACAGGATCTTATCCGCGGCATATATTCTCATCTGCGGTATGCGTTCTTATCTGCGATATGCGCAGTCCGATTTTCCGCAGGCCTCGCAGCCTTTTACCGTACAATGGCCTGGAATGCGGCTCAGCCCGATCACAGCCGTTACAGATTTGGACGGCGCCATCAGAAGGCTGTCCGTGAGGGTAATGCCTATGCGCTTTCCTGCTTCCAGCGCTCCCAGGATCCCTTTCTGGCATTCCAGGGAAAAATCGCCGTACCCTGGACTGAACCTAGGCCTCATATACCAGCCTTTCTGTTCATACTCCGCCTTCAGCCTGTCGTTTTCTCTGTCGCAGAAGGCTTCGATACAGGCTGCGGCTGCGGCCTGCAGCACCAGCGCCCGGCTCATCCGTATCCGTTCGTATCTCTGGATCAAAAGATCTGCTCCAGCTCCCAGTGTCGCCCCAAAAAACAGGATCCTTTCGCAGCCTTCCAGATTCTTTCTCAGATTCCTGCTCTCCGTCTGGAATGCATCCGTGATGATCTCTGCGCTTCCCTCCGGCAGCGTAAGGCTGGACTCCCTTTCCAGGAACCGGGGCGTACAGATCCGGAAAAGCTCGTCAATACAGCTTTCGATCATCTCTTCTGTCGCCGCGTCCGTTTCCCTTTTTCCATATCCCAGGTATCTTCTCGTTTCCCTTTTTATCTCCTGACGGTCCAGCTCCATATCTCTTTTTCTTCTGTCTCCGTCCGTCATCGGATGATCTCCGATAAGTTCTCCCGGATCTTTCTCGCCACATCCGGTTTGTTCATAGAGTATACATGGATGCCGTTTACATGATTTGCGATCAGATCCACGATCTGCTCCGTCGCATAGGCGATGCCCGCCTGCTTCATAGCAGCCGGATCATCACCAAAGCGATCCAGAAGGGCGCGGAAGCGGACGGGAAGGGCGGTGCCGGACATCTGGCAGATCCGTTTGATCTGGCTTACATTGGTCACCGGCATGATCCCTGCGACCACCGGAACTGTGATCCCTCTCTCCCTGATCCGGTAAAGATAGTTATACAGGATATTGTTGTCAAAAAACATCTGCGTAGTCACAAAATCGCAGCCTGCTTCTACCTTTTCCTTCAAGTATTCAATATCCACAGACTTATTGGCAGATTCCACATGGCCTTCCGGATAGCACGCCGCTCCGATGCAGAAATCTCCGGCCTGCTTGATATCATAGATCAGCTCTGACGCATAGCGGTAATCGTGAGCGATGGGGCCGCCTTCCGGAATGTCCCCTCTTAATGCCAGTATATTTTCAATTTTCTTTTCCTTCAGCTCCTGAAGGACTTCCTTTACCTTTTCTTTGGTAGAAGAAACGCAGGTCAGATGGGCGATAGGCGTCACATGTCCCTGCTCCTTTAAAGTAGAGGCGATATCTACGGTATAGCGGCTCGTCCCTCCGCCGGCGCCATAGGTAACGCTCATAAAGGCCGGCTTCAGCTTGGCGATCTCCAAAGCCGCTTCTTTTACGCTTTCATACTTATCTTCTGTCTTTGGAGGAAACACCTCAAAGGAAATGGTGGGTCTCTTTTCTGCAAGTATCTCTTTTATCTTCATGTCAATTTACCAATCCTTTTCATTTTTTGTAACAGTTCAGGACGGCGGGAAAACAGGGGGCACCCTAGGGTATGAACCTCCGATGTTTCTTGTCCGGCGCAAGGCCTGGCAAGAAGATGTGCCGTCCTGAACAGTTACCATTTTTCTCAAGATTATATCATACTTCCCTGGAAACTTCCACTTGCAATTTTCCGGTTTTGCTGGTAAAATACGTCCAACTGCTTTGGCAAATTTTTATGCCGAATGTGTGCAAACCAGATACATAAAGGAGAACAACACATGGAACAGACAGGAGTAAAGGCATTCTTACGCCGTAAGAATGTCAATCTTACCGTCCGTACCTATCTCATTGATGCGCTGGGAGCCATGGCATTCGGCCTTTTCGCATCACTTCTGATCGGTACGATCTTCGCCACCCTCGGCGAGAAATCACACGTAGAACTTTTTAACACTATCGCGAACTATGCAAAGGGCGCTACAGGAGCCGCGCTGGGCGTATCCATCGCCTATTCCCTACAGGCCCCCCAGCTGGTGCTCTTTTCAGCCGCCACAGTGGGTATCGCCGGAAACGACCTTGGCGGTCCCGTGGGCGCTTTCGTAGCTACTATCGTAGCTGTGGAACTTGGAAAGATCGTTTCCAAGGAAACGCGGGTAGATATCCTGGTGACCCCCGGCGTCACTATTATTTCCGGCGTCGTGGTGGCCCAGGTCGCCGGTCCCGGCGTATCCGCATTTATGAACGCCTTTGGAAACCTGGTAAAGACTGCTACGGAAATGCAGCCGTTCTTCATGGGCATCCTGGTTTCCGCCCTGATCGGCATCGCCCTTACCCTGCCTATCAGCAGCGCGGCCATCTGTATCATGCTGAGTCTTGACGGACTGGCCGGAGGCGCGGCCACCGCAGGCTGCTGCGCCCAGATGATCGGCTTTGCGGTAATGAGCTTTAAAGAGAACGGCGTCGGCGGTATCCTCGCCCAGGGCCTTGGCACATCCATGCTCCAGATGGGAAATATCGTCAAAAATCCAAAGATCTGGATCCCGCCTACCCTGGTTTCCATGATCACCGGACCGATCGCAACTATGATCTTCCATCTGGAAAATATCCCGGCTGGCTCCGGCATGGGTACCTGCGGCCTGGTAGGCCCCATCGGGATCTATACTGCCATGGGCGGAGGCGCATCCATGTGGATCGGCATTATCCTGGTATGTTTTGTGCTGCCCGCCGCGCTCACTCCGATCTTTGGAGAAATATTAAGAAAGATAGGCTGGATCAAGGACGGGGATCTAAAGCTGGATCTGTAGGGATCCTGGAAAATTTCCTGTTAAGCAGGCGATACAGTTCAGACCGCCTGCCAGCGGACAGAGGATTACAGAGGATCGCAGAGGTTTCCGGCGGTGGCAGTTTTAAATTTCGGTTACCCCTCAGATAAAACTTTTTATATTTTGATCCGTACTTTAGCCGGCGCGGTACCTCTGAAATCTTATTTCTCTTGTATGCAGCCGTACTTTTAACGGGATCGTACGGCCAGGAAGGAAGTTTTTGGATTCCAAGGGGTACTTGCCTATTAAAAAGTACCGCTGAGATTTAGAAAAACAGATCATCAACCGTACTGGCAAGAAATTTATACGGACTGAACTTCAAATATGAAAGCTGATCGCATACGCGATCAGCGAAAGTATTCGCAATCCGGGCTTTAGCCCTACTTGCTCATACTTTCTTGCCTGTCAAATGCCGATGTGGCCTTACATGCGAGCATGAAGTCCACACCGGCGCTTGACAGAGCTTTCACAGTAAAAAAAGAGCTCTGTATCAATTTAGAAATTTTCCTTCTGATACAGCAGCTCTTTTTCAATTTTTTCGTCTTCCCAGTTCCCAAAACGCGATCCCGGCGGCCACCGCGCAGTTTAAGGAATCCACGCCCCTGGCCATATGGATCCGCACCGTATAATCGCAGTCCGCAATGGTTTCTGAAGCCAGCCCGTCTCCTTCTGTCCCCAGCACCACCGCCAGTTTTTCCTCTGCTCTCAGAGCCGGATCCTCCAGGGAAATACTGTCGTCCCGCAGCGCCATAGCCGCAGTCTTAAATCCCATTTCCCGCAGGACAGCCATACCTGTATCCGGCCATGCCCCCTCCTCTTTTGGGAAAAATGTCCATGGAACCTGAAATACGGTTCCCATACTCACCCGGCTCGCCCGCCGATACAGCGGGTCGCTGCAGCCGGAAGTCAGGAGCACCGCGTCCATGCCCAGCGCGGCCGCAGACCGGAAGATCGCGCCAACGTTCGTAGGGTTCATCACATTTTCCAGTACCGCGATGCGCTCCGCTCCCGCGCACAATTCCCTGATCCCAGGAAGGGGCTTTCTGCGCATAGCGCACAGCACGCCGCGGGTAAGGGGAAAGCCTGTCAGCTTTTTCAGCACGTCAAATTCCGCAGTATAGACCGGGATATCCCCGCAGCAGGCGATCACCTCCCGCGCTTCTCCCTGGATATGCTTTGTCTCCAGCAAAAGAGATAACGGCTCATAGCCGGCGTTTAACGCCCTCTCGATCACCTTGGGGCTTTCCGCTATAAAGATCCCGGTATCTGGTTCATAATAATGGGCCAGCTGGACCTCTGAAAGCCTCGCGAAAGGGTCCAGCTCCGGCAGGGAAAGATCCGTGATATATCTGATATTTTCCATTCTAACTCCTCTTCCAGGACGGCTCGTCTTCTTGCCCTCCCTTCGGGCGGGCAAGAAGCAGCGGATTTCCATACCCTAGGGGGCACGCTGTCCGATGGGAAAAACGCTCCCGAACCATCCTTATATGCAAGCCTAACGCCTGGTTCTGAAGCGGCTTCCCGCCTCTTCCAGGACGGCTCGTCTTCTTGCCCTCCCTTCGGTCGGGCAAGAAGCATCGGATGTCCATACCCTAGGGGGCACGCTGTCCGATGGGAACCCACCCTTAAGACACGGCTTTTAAGCCAGCTTATCGCCTGGTCTTAAGGCCGGCTTCCCGCCGTCCTGGATTATTTACTCGAATTGTTTTCGGAGGTAGCCGTCGTAGCAGTATACTGCTGCGGCCGGATTATGTCCCAATACCCGGTCTTTGGCGATAAGGGTCGTGACCATGGCTTTGGAATATTTGTAAAACAGGGAATCATGGCCTACGCAGAGCCCTACGGCAATATTAAATTCTGTCTCCTGTTCGTTTAAAAGCTCTGCCTGCATAATAGGATTGCACATCGCTTCGAATTTCCCCGGATTCACCCTTTCCTGGATCTCCATTGTCTCTTTGGGTATGGATCCGTTTTTACAGATCACGGACACCACTTCAAATCCGTGCTTTCTTAAGATCATACCGATGATCTTCGCTTCCTTCCTTAATCCGTAGCAGAACGCCATCCCCAGCTTATGGTATCCCATGTTTTTAGAAAACTCGATGATCTCCCTTAAGCGCACCCACTGGCCATAGCCAAGGGCCTCGATCTCGGAAGCCTTTATGTAAAATTCTTTATTTTCCGGCTTCTCATATTCCTTCATCGGTTCTTCGTATTTTTCCATATGATGCATGGGACAGTTTTTCGGCAAATGCTCCTTTATCCCTTTCTGGCATTCGTTGACTGTGCAGCAGTCGCATGTGTACATCGGTGTTTCCTCCTGATATTTATCTTGTGATCATTCCTATACCGCTATGACCTGGTTCATCAAAGCGTTTGTATCCAGCCCCTGATCGGAAGTGAATACAGCGATCATCTCTACATTGCCGCCGTTTATCCTGGCATATACAAAACATTTATTATGTCCGGCCTCATCCGTCACATTAAACTCATAGAGATTCCAGTTCCCCGTATTCAAGGTCTGAACAGATTTTACAGTGTAAGACTGGCCTATCGCTTCAACGATCGACTCGTCCAGGCTGGCATCTAAAACGGCAGACACCAGATTTCCATAGGCCGACGGATCCTGTATAGCAGCCACGACTTCCGGAGGCAGCTGCACAGTAGCAGCGCCGATAAACGTCGCGCCGTCCAGAGATGCCAGCGCCACCTGTCCCTCACCGCTTTCTGCAAGATATCCGTCCGGGACCAGCACCCGGAACGTTCCCAGGGTATACTCGGACTGAGTCTGGGAGGTCTGGCTCTCTCCCGCTGTTTCCGACTGTCCGCCGCCTGTCCAGGCTCCGGAAGCATCCACATAATAGCCGTCCGGAGTGAGGGTATCCGCCAGCATATAGCCGTCTTCTGCAAAATAATACCATACGCCGTCGATCTCCTGCCAGCAGTTTCTGGGGTAATCGCCTCCGCCATTGTCATACCACCATCCAACCGTATCCTGCTGCCACTGACCGGCAAAAGAACTGAACGACGATAAAGCGCAGAAAGCCAGCGTAACCGCCATCAACTGTAATTTTCTCATAACACATATCCCCTTTCCAATGCATTATCATAGGGCAAAATACCTTTTGCCCCTGCCATTTTAAGATACTGAGGTCAAAAGGTCTTTTGACCTCTTTGATACCGGCTTGTTCCGTGCTCCGCACTCCCACAAGCCTCAAAAACATTCATAATCCGCTCATTTTTCTGCGAAAAATGGCTGCTTATTCATGTTTTTGGCGGGTCCCAAGATCGAAAATCCTCTTG
>DWZA01000061.1 GCA_019118365.1 Candidatus Lachnoclostridium stercoravium
TGCTATACTGTACAAGATGGCAAAGCCATATGGTTTTGACCAAAAAGAGAAAAGAATGTGAAAGAAAGAGGGTTAGTTAGATGGGATTGGCTACATTTATAGGCGGTATTCATCCTTATGAGGGAAAAGAACTGTCAGAGAGTAAGCCGGTGCAGGAATTGACTCCGACAAGCGGAGAGATGGTATACCCATTATCCCAGCATATCGGCGCGCCTGCAAAGCCGCTGGTCGCAAAAGGCGACTACGTCCTTGCTGGCCAGAAGATAGCGGAAGCCGGCGGATTTATTTCTGCCAACGTTATCAGTTCTGCATCAGGCACTGTGAAGGCAATCGAGCCTAGAAGGGTCCCAAACGGATCAATGGCAATGTCGATCGTCATTGAGAACGACGGCGAGTACAAGATGGTGGAAGGAATTGGAGAGGACAGGGATTATACGAAGCTTTCCAAGCAGGAGATCCGCGATATCGTAAAAGAAGCAGGTATCGTAGGTTTAGGCGGCGCGGGCTTCCCTACTCATGTAAAACTGACACCAAAGGATGATTCCAAGATCGAATACGTCCTTGTAAACGGCGCGGAGTGCGAGCCGTATCTGACCTCCGACTACCGTATGATGCTGGAAGAGCCGGAGAAGATCATCGGAGGATTGAAAATCATCCTTCAGCTTTTTGAAAACGCGAAAGGCGTTATCGGTATCGAGAACAATAAGCCGGAAGCGATCAGCAAGCTTACGGAGATGGTAAAGGACGAGCCGAACATTACCGTATGTCCTTTACTTACCAAATACCCTCAGGGCGGCGAGCGTTCTTTGATCTATGCAATTACAGGAAGAAAAGTCAACTCTTCTATGCTTCCTGCAGACGCAGGCTGTATCGTAGACAACGTAGATACGGTTCTTTCTATCTACATGGCTGTAGCGAAAAGCACGCCTCTGATGAGACGTATCGTAACTGTAACAGGCGATGCAGTTGCAAACCCGCAGAACTTTAAGGTAAAACTGGGAACCAGCTACCAGGCAGTTCTGGATGCAGCAGGCGGATTCAAGACAGAGCCGGAGAAGATCATCAACGGCGGACCTATGATGGGACAGGCTATGTTCGACCTGGATACTCCCGTTGTCAAGAACTCTTCTGCGCTTACCTGCCTGACAAAAGACGAGGTTGCCGCCAATGCAGAGACAGCATGTATCCGCTGCGGCAAGTGCGTGAGCGTATGCCCAAGCCATATCGTTCCACAGATGATGATGGATGCGGCAGAGCGAAACAACCTGACATTGTTTGAAGGCTTAAATGGTATGGAATGTATGGAATGCGGAAGCTGTACATTTATCTGCCCGGCTAAGAGGCCACTGACTCAGGCCTTTAAGGAAATGCGTAAGGCAGTTGCGGCAAGCCGCAGAAAGAAAGCGTAAGAGGGGAGAAAAAGCATGAATAAATTATTGAACGTATCATCATCCCCGCATGTAAGAAGTAAAGTTACGACTCAGAGCATCATGTTTGATGTGGCAATTGCAATGCTTCCTGCAACCGCGTATGGTGTATACAGATTTGGTATTGATGCATTAGCTACTGTGATCGTTACAGTACTGGCTTGTGTACTGAGCGAGTATTTATATGAAAAGGGAATGAAGAAGCCGATCACCGTTATGGACGGCAGCGCCGTTGTAACCGGTATGATCCTGGCTCTGAACATGCCCTGCGGACTTTTGTTAAAGCAGTCCGGACAGGGATATGTACATCAGTGGGGCAATCTTCTTATTCCTGTGCTGGGCGGCGTTTTCGCGATCATCGTTGTAAAACAGCTGTACGGCGGCCTTGGACAGAACTGGATGAACCCGGCTCTGGCAGCAAGGTGTTTCCTGCTTATCTCATTTGCCGGTAAGGTCAGCAACTTCGCGGACCCGAAGGCGATGGACGTTATGGCGAGCGCTACCCCTCTGGCAGCTATGAGAGCTACCGGACTGGAAGGCATCGACATGCAGGCTCTTATTGTTGGCGATATTACCGGTACATACGGCGAGACTTCTGTGATCGCTCTTCTGATCGGCGCTATCTATCTGCTGGCGAGAAAGGTTATCACCATCAATATTCCAGGTACCTATATCCTTACATTTGCAGTATTTACATTTATTTTCGGAGGCTTCAACCCGACATATGTACTGGCTCAGGTATGCGCCGGCGGTCTGATCTTCGGTGCGTTCTTCATGGCTACTGACTATGTTACAAGCCCGATCACTCCAAAGGGACAGATCGTATTCGGCGTTGTATTAGGACTTCTGACAGGTATTTTCCGTCTTTGGGGAGGTTCCGCAGAGGGCGTATCCTATGCGATCATCATTTCCAATATCTTAGTACCGATCATTGAAAAGTACACCCTTCCGAAAGCATTTGGAAAGGAGGGCAAATAAGATGAAACAAGGCGGATTTATTAAGGATGCCATCATCCTGTTCGTGATCACTCTGGTTTCCGGCGCTCTCTTGGGAGCTGTTTACCAGGTTACAAAAGGCCCGATCGCAGAGGCCAACCGCGCGGCACAGATGGAAGCTTATCAGCAGGTTCTTCCGGATGCGGCAGAATTTGACGAGGAAGCTCTGGCCGGCGACGTAGAAGGAATCAATACATCCCTGGCAGGAATGTCTGCAGAGTTTGGCAACGTATACGTAGACAGCGCTGCGGAAGGCTTAGATGCCAGCGGAAATGTTGCAGGCTTTGTTGTTAACTCTACATCAAAGGACGGCTACGGCGGAGAAGTTAAGATCGCAGTAGGTATCCTTCAGGATGGAACTGTGAATGGTATTGCGTTCCTGTCCTTATCCGAGACTCCTGGTCTTGGTATGAACGCTACAAGCGAAGATTTCTGGGGACAGTTCGTTGGCAAGCAGCAGGAATCCCTTGTTGTAACAAAGGACGGCTCCGGCGCTGTTGACAACAACAAGATCAACGCCATGGGCGGCGCTACCATTACATCTTCAGCAGTTACGAACGCAGTAAACGCAGCTCTCTACTTTGTTCAGAACTGCTCAGCAGCACAGTAGGAGGTGGGATTATGAATAAATGTGTTGAACGTGTATATAACGGTATTATAAAAGAAAACCCAACCTTCATCCTGATGTTAGGTATGTGTCCTACCCTGGCTGTTACGACATCAGCGATCAACGGTCTGGGTATGGGACTTTCCACAACCGCCGTTCTGATCTTTTCCAACCTGATCATTGCGGCTCTGCGCCACATTATCCCGGACCGTGTCAGGATCCCGGCATTCATCGTTATCGTGGCGACCCTTGTAACGATCGTACAGCTGCTGATCCAGGGCTTTGTTCCAAGCCTGTATTCAGCTCTTGGTATTTATATTCCTCTGATCGTTGTTAACTGTATCATCCTTGGCCGTGCGGAGTCTTACGCAGCAAAGAACGATGCGGTTTCATCCGCATTCGACGGTCTGGGCATGGGACTTGGTTTTACTCTGAGCCTTACCTGTATCGGTATTGTCCGTGAGTTCATCAGCGCCGGAGCATTCTTCGGAATGGAGATCACACCGGAAGATTTCCACATCTCCATTTTTGGCCTGGCTCCGGGAGCATTCTTCGTTCTGGCCGGACTTTCCGCTCTGCAGAACAAGTTTAAACTTCCGTCCGCTACCAACGGCGATGCTCCGAAGTCTGAACTGGCATGCGGCGGCGACTGCATGCACTGCTCCGGTTCTCTGTGCGCATCCAATCACGCAGTACTGGAAGCAAAGAGAGCAGAAGAGATGGAAAAGGCAGCGGCAGCTAAGAAGGCAGCAGCTGAAAAAGCAGCAGCCGCAAAAAAAGCAGCAGCCGAGAAGGCAGCTGCTGAAGCAGCAGGAAACAAGGGACAGGAATAGGAGGACAGTTAAATGAAAGAATTATTATTGATCGCAGTCGGCTCCGCCCTGGTAAATAACGTAGTATTAAGCCAGTTCTTAGGCCTGTGTCCGTTCCTGGGCGTTTCCAAAAAGATCGAAACAGCAGCCGGCATGGGAGCAGCCGTAATCTTCGTTATTACGATCGCTTCCGCCGTAACATATGGCGTTTATGCAGCATTTTTAAGGCCGGACGGCCTGATCGGGATCGACCTGACCTACCTTCAGACGATCGTGTTCATCCTGGTTATCGCGGCTCTGGTACAGTTCGTTGAGATGTTCTTAAAGAAGAATATGGTTTCCCTGTATGAATCCCTGGGCGTATATCTTCCTCTGATCACTACAAACTGTGCGGTTCTGGGCGTTGCCCTGAACAACGTATCCTATGGATACAACTTCCTGGAGAGCGTTATCAACGGTGTTGGTATTTCCGTAGGATTTACGATCGCGATCATCATGCTGGCAGGTATCCGTGAGAGGATCGAATTCAACGACGTTCCTCATGTATTCAAAGGCTCACCGATCGTTCTGATCACCGCAGGTCTGATGGCAATTGCATTCTTCGGATTTGCCGGATTAATTTAAAGGGGGAGTCAAAGGATGGATATGATAGCAGTTGTAGCTGCAACAGCGATTGTTGGTATCGTTGGTCTTTTGATCGGCGTCCTGCTGGGTGTGGCCAGTGAAAAGTTTAAAGTTGAAGTTGATGAAAAAGAGATCCTTGTCCGTGCAGAGCTTCCAGGCAATAACTGCGGCGGCTGCGGCTTCGCAGGCTGCGACGCCCTGGCAAAGGCGATCGCTTTAGGACAGGCTCCAGTCGGCGCCTGCCCGGTCGGCGGCGCTCCGGTTGCTGAAAAGATCGGCGCGATCATGGGCGTATCTGCAGAGGCTGCAGAGAAGAAGGTCGCTTTTGTAAAATGTAAAGGTACCTGCGATAAGACAAGGGTACAGTACAATTATACCGGTATCGCGGACTGCCGTAAGGTTTCCGTAGTTCCGGGCGCCGGAGAAAAATCCTGCGCATACGGATGTATGGGATACGGCTCCTGCGTGAAGGCATGTCAGTTTGATGCGATCCACATCGTAGACGGCGTAGCCGTTGTAGATAAGGAGAAGTGCGTAGCCTGCGGCAAGTGTACAGAAGCCTGCCCGTTAGGCCTGATCGAACTGGTTCCTTACAAGGCAGAGCACCTTGTACAGTGTAATTCCCACGACAAGGGCAAAGATGTCAAGGCGAAATGTGACAATGGATGTATCGGCTGCTCCCTGTGTACAAAACAGTGCGAGTTCGACGCTATCCATATGGACAATAACCTGGCTGTTATTGATTACGAGAAGTGTACAAACTGCGGCAAGTGCGCAGCGAAGTGCCCGTCTAAGATCATCAAATAAATTCAAATCTTTTTAGTTCTGTAAGGAGCTATATAAAAATGCCGCAGGCAATCAGAAAGAGCTGATCGCCTGCGGCGTTTTTATGTTTTTGGGAAAGACTACATTGATTTAAAGTGAAAAAGTATTGCCAAAAATCAGTGCGTTTTGCCAATTTAATGCAAATCTTCCGTTTATCCTGTAGAATAGATCTCAGGAAGAAAGTTCACAGCCTTTTTAAATGAAGGAGGAAATAAAATGTTTGGTATAACACAAAAAGAAAATGCGACACAGGAGAATTTGTATGCAGATTGGACGCTTCTTGGCATAGGCACAGCGGACTTTGCCGACAGGCATTTTCAGCAGATTTTTGGAGTTGATCACGATTCCGTGGAGGTAAAGGCCATGGAGCGTATAATGAGCGCGCTGAATATTATGGATTCCCAGAGGCCGATCGGATTTTAATTCTGACATTGAGGCGGCCGGTTCTATCGCCGGGCAGAGCACTGCTCTCCACTATGAGCGGCGGCCCCAAATGGAGGGCCAGCAAATCTATTCTATGTGGATGGAGGAATTCATTTTGCGCAGAGTATTGAGGAAGAAGGAAGGCGGGCGGAGCTGGGGTATTTAAGAAGATACGCCGCCCAGTATCAAAAATCCCTTCAATTTATAAGAGAGGTAAAGTCGCCTGAGAATGCAGAAGATTTCTCTTACAGATGATGAAAAGGCTGCCTGGAATAAAGTGATAAGAGGAACAGAGGGCCAATTATGAATAGGCTATAGGGCCGTTCAAAGGAAGAATGGTACAGGCAAAGGTCAGGGATGCCTGGAAGGGCAGCTCTGCTGAAAATATTCCGGAAACCCTTGTGTCAAAATACACCATGCCCCCAGCTATGCGCACGGCTCTGGAAGCTGTCCGCCTGCGGGAGCAGAAAGCAAGCGCAGAGCTGGATAGGCTTTTCCGGGCAGCACAGGATACAGATCCTCTGTTTAAAGGCGTGGATAAACGGGATCTTATGAGGATGGTCCCGCTGACTGACAAGATGACAGATGAGAGGATCGTTGACACCGCCGGCCAGACTTTCGCTGTGAAACTGCAGGAAAATCCCGGATACTTTGAAGAACGTTATCCGGCAGGCGCAGCAAGAGAAGTATTTGATTTAAAAATGGACGCCTTATTTAAAAGAAATTCTTATCTGGCCCAGGCTGTTCTCATGCCGGACGGCTTTTCTCAGCAGCTGGATCCGATCCCGCCGACAGAAGTTTCGCCGAGGGATATGTATCCGAGCCGCCTGGAGATCCCTCTGCAGCGCTATCGTCTCAGCATCGCTGCTAAGATGAATGCTGCAGTACAGCCAGGATTTCATTTTCAGCTTCCTCCTGCAGAGCAGATATTCGGCGGCCACCATCTTCTGGATGGGAAGAAAACGGTGTCAGCGGAATGCCGGAACGTGATGGCGGAATCATTTTATACTTTGAGAGGCCTGTTATTAAACGGCGATCCCCAGGAGAATAAAAGGAGACTGCAGCATTCGGAGGAGCAGCTTCTGCAGAGCCTGGAACGCCGCCAGGAAATAGAACAGAAGATCCAGGATTCCATTGAGCTGCTGGAGGAATGTGCAAAGTGCGAGGATAAATCGAAGGGTTTCATTATGAAACAGCTTCAGCAGGAGATCAATAAGGAAAAGAACGCGGACGAGCGGAAAATTGAGCTGTACTCCAGACTTTATGTTGAAGGCTATGAAGCGGTATTCCAAAAATATAACAGGGAGTTTACAGATCTGGTTACTCAATATGATCATAATTTTAAAGAGTATTCCGACCAGGAAATCCAGAAAACTGGGAAAGCCGCTCTTGCCCAGGAAGAGGCCTGGAAGAATAAAATGGAATTAGAAGCGCAGGTACGGCTGATCCGCAGAAATCTGGAGATGCCGCCGGAAAGAGCGGCTTCAGACGCCATGGATATTCCGGAAAAGACGGAGGACATGCTGAAAGAGATGCGGTCTATCGATCAGACCCCGGACCGGATCCGGGATACTACAGATAAACTGGCCAGGGCGGAACGGCTTCACCTGCATCTGAATGATCCTCAGGAAGAACCTTATCTGGCACGAATGGAGCTTAAACGTTTTATGGAGCTGGCCGGCCCGTATCTGGAAAGCCCTTATCTGACTGAGGAAGAGCAGAAAAATCTGAGGGGTATGTCAGCTTTTGCTTCCAGGATCATCAAGGAGCCGGAGGATTCCCCGATCCAGTTCCGGCCAAAAGATCCCATCCATGGAAATTTGGGCGAGCTTTCCCAGGCCCTTCAGGAAGCCGCCAGGCAGTCTGCCCTGAGGGAGTATGAGGCGAAACGCAGCGGGGATCCTGCCATGCAGGATCTGCCAGAAGCCGAGAAACTGTGGGATACCTTTGTCAGCTGTCATGCCCGGAGGGAAAACCTGGCAGAAGCTTATGTAACAAAGGAGGCTCCCCGTATCCAGGCTAAATTGGAAAGCCAGGTAAGCGCCGTAAGGAGACCTACCTCTTTCACAAAACTTACCCAGGAGGAGCAGCAGGTTTCCGGAAAACAGAAACCGGACAAGAAGGAGAAGCAGGCGCAGAAAAGCGATCAGAAAACGGAAACACATATGATGAAGTAAGGAGAAGGCAGGAAATAGAAATGGAATTTTCAGAGAGGACCCAGGTGTTTATCGTAGCCTCCTACTATAAACATCTGACAGAAACTTTTGGAGAACGGGGCAAGGCGGCCTTTCTCCATGGGGTGAAGCACTACGCTATGCAGCGGGGGAGCCGGATGGCGCAGCGGGCGATCCGGGCAGGAGAGACTTTGGACTATGGGACCTTGGGCGATCCGGGCAGGAGAGACTTTGGACTATGGGACCTTCTGCCGTTACGGCGAGTGGATCCCGTCAGAAGAGGCAAAGAGATCAGGAACGGCAAACACGATGGAGATCGTATGCATTTCTCCAGATTACGAGTCCCATGTGACAGTGTGTCCATGGTATCTGGCGTTTCAGGAATTTGACGCCGGCGAGGCAGGGAAGCTTTACTGTTCCTGCCTGGACGAGGCGATCAATCAGGGATTTAACGGCCAGATCCAGTTCCATACAGTACAGACGAAGCACACCCAGGATGTTTGTATATTCCGGGTGGATAATTCCGGCATGACAAAAGAAACCAGCCTGGAAAAACATATGGAATACGTAAAAGGCTTTGACTACCATTGCGCCCATACCTATTATGCCATCGGAGAGATGGTAAAGGCGATCTTTGAAAAAGAGGGGGAGAGCCTGTGCGAAGCAGTGATGGCAGATATTGAAAAGAAGTTCGGCCTGGAGACGGCGGACACGCTGAGGACCTATAAGGACGAAAATTTTAACTGCTGCTAAAGAAAAATCGTCGCAATTGTTTTGCAACGAAAAAGAAATCGTTGCAAAATGACTGCGACGATTTTATACTTGTAAGAGGAGGTGAAGATAGTATGAGGGAAAGCAGGACGCTGGAGTATAAAGAAACGGTAGATTCCAATACCTTTATGAAGACAGTAAGCGCATTTGCCAATTATGGAAGCGGGAAGATCATATTTGGCATCTCTGACGACGGAAAAGTAAAAGGAATATTGAACCCTGTGAAGGCCTGCCTCGATCTGGAAAATAAAATTAACGACAGCATAAAGCCAGTGCCGGAATACTCTATGGAGATCCAGGAGGACTCCACGATCGTTCTTAATATTTCCGAGGGGAAATACAAACCTTATCTTTACAAAGGAAAAGCCTATAAACGAAATGACTCAGCTACCATAGAAGTGAGCCGCCTGGAATACGGACGGTTGATCCTAGAGGGGCAGAACCAGTCGTTTGAAGAAAATAGATCGACTGTTCAGCAGCTTACATTTACCACGCTGGAAGAAGAATTGATCCGGGTTATGGGAATCCAGAGGCTGAGCAAAGATATCCTCAAAACGCTGGAATTGTACTCTGATCAGGAAGGCTTTAATAATGCGGCGGCTCTTCTTGCCGATGAAAATCAGTTTAAAGGGATCGATATGGTCCGATTTGGCAGTAATATTGATGTGATAATGGATCGGGAGACATTTGAAAACCAGTCGGTTTTACTTCAGCTAAGAGAATGTATCCGAATATTCCGCAAATATTATCAATATGAAAAAATAGATGGCGTAAAAAGGGAGGTAATCGAAAAGATACCGGAAAAAGCCTTCCGTGAAGCAATAGCCAATGCATTGATCCATCGAACATGGGATGTAGAGGCGTCTATAAAGGTGAGCATGTTTGAAGACCGGGTTGAGATCAGTTCGCCGGGGGGACTCCCGGCAGGAATGAGCAGGGATGAATATCTGAACGGCCAGATTTCAATCCTTAGAAATCCGATCATTGGAAATGTATTTTTCCGTTTGAAATATATCGAGAAATTTGGAACGGGAATTTTAAGGATCAATCAGGCTTATGCAGCTGCGTTGGAAAAGCCGTCTTATCAGATTTTTGAAAATTCCATCAAGGTCGTGCTTCCGATACTTATGTCAGGAGCTGATCTTTCAGAAAAAGAAAGACGGATTCTGGATCTTATTCGAAAAAAAGGTTTCGTGACACGAAGTGAAATTGAGAAAAATTCCGGCATGGGAAAAGACGCGGTGATCCGGATTTTAAATGAACTGTTGGGAAGGAATATGATCATCCGGGAAGGAAAAGGAAGAGGAACCCGGTACGGGATTTTTATGTAAAAAATCGTCGCAATTGTTTTGCAACGAAAACGAAATCGTTGCAAAATGACTGCGACGAAAAATTGATACATTAGCAATAGTTATAAAAGAATAAAGTAATATTTTATTGACTTATGGAATTGCCTGTGGTATAGTAGAACCACTGCGTTAAGAAAATATTAATGAATCTCTCTGGAGAGTCCCGCAAGGGCGCCGAAGGTGTAAGGCAGGTTTTCTGCCGATCTCTCAGGCAAAAGGACAGGGTAATGTTCGCTTTCTCAGAGGGCTGATAATTTTCATTATCAGCTTTTTTCTTTTGCCCGAAAAAGACAAAAGAAGGTTCAAAAGATTTAGGAGGAAGTAAGTTATGGAAATGTTAACTCAGATCGTAAGCAACGCAAGTGACTTCCTGTGGAACGTCATACTGATCATCCTGCTGTGCGGAACGGGATTTTATTATACGATCCGTCTGCGCTTTATCCAGGTGAGAAAGTTCCGGGAAGGTCTGGGCCAGGTGTTCGGCCACATGTTTTCCAAAGAGCAGAGGAAAAATAAGGGAGCTGCCGGAGAAATGACGCCATTTCAGTCCGTGGCCACAGCGATCGCAGCCCAGGTAGGCACGGGAAATCTGGCGGGAGCGGCAACTGCCCTTGTAGGCGGCGGTCCTGGAGCGATTTTCTGGATGTGGCTCAGCGCGTTTTTCGGTATGGCGACGATCTATTCGGAAGCGGTCCTGGCTCAGGAATATAAGACGGTAAAGGACGGCGAAGTGACCGGCGGCCCGGTTTATTATATCCATGCGGCTTTTAAGGGGACCTTTGGAAGAGTTCTGGCCGTATGCTTTGCTGTATTTATCGTTTTTGCCCTTGGATTCAGCGGAAATATGGTCCAGTCCAATTCTATCGGATCCGCGTTTGCGGAGGTTTTCGAAGTGTATAACCTGAATATCCCGCCGATCGCCATTGGACTTGTGGTTGCGGCGATCTGCGCAGTGATCTTTTTAGGCGGCGTAGACAGGCTGGCTTCTGTAGTAGAGAAACTGGTCCCGCTGATGGCCGGGATCTATATTGTAGGCAGCCTGACGCTGATCTGCCTTCATATTACGGCTGTTCCGGTAGCGCTTAAGATGATCTTTGTTGGAGCTTTTAATCCGGAAGCAGTTATGGGTGCCGGAGCAGGCATCGCAGTCCGGGAGGCTATCCGTTATGGCGTTGCCCGCGGTCTCTTCTCCAATGAAGCCGGCATGGGTTCCACACCTCACGCCCACGCCAGGGCCAAGGCGGAAAACCCGCATAAGCAGGGACTTGCAGCCATGATCAGCGTATTTATCGATACGTTCATTATTTTAAACCTTACTGTATTTTCTATCCTGACCACAGGCGTCCTTGGAAGCGGAAAAGACGGCACGGCGCTGACTCAGGCGGCGTTTATGACAAGCTTCGGCAATTTTGGTATTATTTTCGTAGCCGTATGCCTGTTTTTCTTTGCGTTTTCCACGATCCTGGGCTGGCATTTCTTCGGCCTGGTCAATATGAAATATCTGTTCGGCGAAAAAGCCGGAAAGGTCTACTCTGTGCTGGTCGTGATCTTTGTAGTGATCGGATCGACCCTGAAGGTGGATCTGGTATGGTCCATGTCAGACTTCTTCAACGGCCTGATGGTCATCCCCAACGCCCTTGCGCTGTGGGCGCTGAGCAGTACGGTGGTAAAAATCTCAAAGAAATTCAGTAAATAATAAGCGATACAATGGAGTAAGAAGGCGGCCGGACGGCAGAAAATGCGGTCTGACTGCCTTTTTGCGCGTAATACAGGGCGACCGCACGGCCGGGCAAGCTTGCCTGTACAAGATATGCGGACATCCTCCGGGCAACGGACAGCTTTGTCCTATCCGATAAAAGAGAGAGAATTTCTCATTACAGCCGAAATGGAAGAATCTGGATTGACATTCTCAATATGATAAGTATAATTTTAATCGCTGGTTAGCTTTAACTAACTAATAAATAGCAGGAGGAGAGAGATGAAGCGGAAAGTTGTAAAAAACGTTCTGTTTTCGGCGGCAATGGCTGCAAACATCGCAGTTTTGCCGCCGGGAACTGTATACGGAGCCACAGGCCAGCTTCTGGAAGGAACGTGGAGAAACGAGGAAACCGGATGGAGACATTACGACGTCCAGGGGAACAGAAATACAGGATGGATCCAGAAGGAGTCCGGATGGTATTATCTGCGTCCAGAGGACGGAGTCATGGTTACCGGGCTGCAAAAGATCGACGGACAGTATTATTATTTTGAGACAGCCGGCGATTCAGGTGAAATTGAAGGAAGGATGCGGTCCGGGTGGCAGAAGCTGCCGGACGGGAACTGGTATTTCTTCAATACTCTGCACGACGGTAACTTTGGCGCTATGAAAACAGGCTGGCAGTGGATAGACGGCTATTGCTATTACTTCGGTATTATAGAAGGATCCGACTACGGAAGAATGTATTCGGAAACTGCGACTCCAGACGGTTATTACGTCAATGGGGAAGGAAAATGGGCAGAAATAAACGGCGGGATCCATTTTGAATCAGGAAGAGGGCTGCCCTCTTTAGAAGGAGCAGTTTCTCAGGCTGGAAGTTCCAGCGGCGGCAGTTCTGACAGCGGAGCAGGAGGCAGCAGTTTTAGTTCCGGCCATGGGGAAAATAATGGCGGGGAAAACAGTTCCGGAAGTGAAAATGAGGATCAGAAAGATGAAAACAGCGGCCAGGAAGGTGAGATCGGAGATCATGAGAACGAAGGTTCAGAAGACGGAGGTACTGGCGGCGCTGACAGCGGAACAGTGGAAGAAGGCTCTGGCAGCGGAACTGAAGAAGGAGAAAGCGGAGATCCTGACAGCGGCCAGGAAGAGCAGCCGCAGGAGACAGTTCTTGTGGATGAAGAGCGGACGAAACTGGTGAACCTTGGCTGGGTTCAGTATGCAGTTATCGCCTTTCAGGAAGGGACGATCGATGATCATACCATCGAAGTGGACGGAACCGATATCACCGCAGCCTGCACCAACGTGGATGACGACGGCGCGGTAGTCAAATGGCAGACGACAGTTTGGGATCCGGGTATTATGGTTGTTACGCGGGGATCCGACGGTGAGAAGCAGGAAGTGAAGCTGGGAAATGGAACAGCTGCGGAGGCGCCGGATGAAGGAGATCCGGAATCTGCGCCGGTATCCATACTGACTAATGGAGCGATCTCTGTTTTCGATTATCACCTGGATAATTATGATAGCAACGGCAATGTCCGCGTAAAGCCGGAAAAGACAACCTTTGACTTAAGCGGGGAGGGAGAAGATGCTTCTTCTGAGATCCCGGCAGGCTATTATGTGCAGGATACGGAGATCGATACAGAAGGGAAAGGAAATATTGAGATAAAGCTGTCCCTGGCTGCACAGGAGCAGGGAGAGTGGTTCGATCAGCTGGCCAGGATCAAAGCTTTAAATACAGAGAATAACATTTTAAATGATAATCTGACTTTTACAACGGAAAAGGATGGAAATACAGGTACGATCCATATCCGCCTGCCGCAGACAAATCTGTTTTCCAGAGGCCGCTACCAGTTGAATCTATCTTCCTCCTACAGCGGGGAGACGATGAATGTGCCGATCCATCTGGTAGACGGAAGGAACTGGATCGTGAATTTAAATTCTCTGAATCCCAGTCCCAAAACCGGGGAGTGCTTTGCTTTTGATATCGTGGGAGAGGATGGTTCCAGCTTTGGCACGGAGATCCTGTCGCCGATCTACCGGGTGGATCTGGAAAAACCTTCGGGAGAGATCGTTTCCCTGCAGGAGATCGACGAATGGTATGAGATCGGCTCCATGCTCCATATCTGTGGCACAGATCCGGACGGAAACGTGATCACAGATGAAGAAGGCGTGTATACTGTGACTATTTATGCAGACGGATACCGTACCATGTCGAAAAAGGTGGAGATTGGAAGCACAGCTTCAAATGCGGGATCGGAAGCCGTTACATACCGGCTGGATGCCATCGCATCTGCCAGTCTGGTGATCCCGGACGAAGGAGATTCTGAAGGGTCGGAAGGAGGCGGAAGCCTCGGCGGACCGCAGATGAACGCATTTCTGGTCTTTGACCACGATCTGCTGTCAAACGCATTGATCCTGGAAGAGATCGACTATGGGAACGATGACAGCGAAGCGGTAGCTCAGTGGTGGTACGATCAGAGTCCAGAAGCGGTTATGGACAATGAGGCAGAAACTTTCTATGATTTTACTCATTATTTAAACGCTGTGCAGGACGAAAAGCTGGAAAATGGCGGTTATCTGACCTTTGAAGAATATAAAGAGATCCAGCAGGGCGGCGAAACAGCCAACCGTCCATCCCAGATCAAACGTGTCCTGGAAGACGGCAAACTGGGATCTGTGGAAGATCTTGCTTCGATCGTTGGAAAGGACGCTCCGGTCCTTTACGGTACAGAAGGAAAGCTGGGAGAGGATCTGACTCTTACCTGCGAAGCCGATGCTGAATACATTTCCAGGATCACAGGGCTGTATCTGGACGGCAGTTCTCAGCCTCTAAGGGCGGACGACTATATTACAAATTATAAGATCAGCGAGGATCAGACAAGTCTTGTAATACTTTACAGGACAGAGGGGCAGATCCAGGAGATCCAGCTGACAGCAGGAGAACATAAACTTCTGATCACTGCGGACGGATATAAGGAGCAGACGGCAACGCTGACGGTTTCTAAGGATCTGGAAGAATTTGAACTTTCTCTGGCAGAAAATCCGGAAAGAGATCCAGCGGAAGAACCTGACGCATATCACGCAGGCCAGCCGGTTTTGATCAATGCCGCAGCTGAAGAAATGGAGCTGGAAAATCCGGAAGTAAGAGGAGATTTCCTGAGAAATCTCACAGGAGTAGAGCTGACGGATCCGGCGGGAGAGACAAAACATGTTCTTCCGCAGGGGCAGGGGGGCCTGTATTCGGAAGACAGCTATGTAAAGAATGATTATACGATCATGCTGCAGAAAAACCTGTTTAAAGAAGCAGGAGAATATACGGTGACGCTGACGGCAGAAGGCTACCGGGCGAAGACACTGACCTTTGAAATCCTGGAAAGTGTGAAGACGCCGGATGAAGACGGGCAGACGATCGAATTTGAGCGGGCAGAACTGGCAGAGGTGGAGAGTTTCTTTGGAAATTATGAATACTACAGGATTTCCTTTAAGGGAGCGGAAGACAAAGAGATCGCAGATCTTCTTTCCACTATTGAAGAGGTTGCAGTAGACGGAATTTCTTATGAGAAAGCGCTGCTGGGACTGGACGCAGATGATGCAAACGCATATCACGTAGGACCTTACGACAGCGTACAGGGCGGCGCTTATAAATATCTTCAGCTGAAGCCGGCAGAAGGTTTCGAAGCGGGAGAGCATACTGTTGTTGTCAGCTTCGAAGAGGCGGCTGATCTGACCTTTATATTTGAGACAGATTCGGAAGAGATTCCGGAAGAGGAGGAAATGGCTCCGCCTGCGGCAAAAGATTCTATTTACGAAGAAGCGGAGACGTTTAGCCCGGCTCATTACCGCATTTCCTTTGATGTCTCGGAGGATGAAGGCGCCTTGAAAAACTATGCGCTTGCGATCACAGATATGACTGTGAACGGACAGGAATATGAGAGAGATTACAATCTATTTTCAGCGGAATACGCCTGGGTCGTTCAGGAAGCAGAAGGCGGATACGGAATATACAGCGAACTTTGCCTTACTGCGGAAGCATTTACAGAGGATGTAAATGAGGTCGTCATTGAGGCAGAGGGTTACGAAGCATTGACGCTTAAGATCCGTAAAGACGGCTCTCTGGCTTCTGATGATGAAGAGATTCCAGGCGAGGAAGGGCTTGACGCTCCGGAATTTGATAAGATCAAACTGGCAGAAGCCGGATGGTTCGAGCCGGAGCATTATGAGATTTCTTTCAAAGGAATGGATGAGGAGGCTTTAGATTCCTACCTGAAGGAAGAAACTTTGCAGGTATTGGTAAACGAAACCGAGTTTTTCAACGCCTCCGGCATATCCTATGCGGATCCGGGAGATTTTGCGATCGGAAAGAATGATGCCTATGGTAATTATGAGACGCTTCAGTTCCTGGCTGAAGATCTGTCCGACGGAGATATCATCCGCGTGGAAGTAGAGGGATATCAGACTCTCGAATTTGAGATCAGTCTTTCCGAAACAGTAAATAGTGTTCTGCTGATAGAAGAAATCGAGAAAGCGCCGGAAGAATTGATCGACGAAGAGATACTGGATGAAGACCTTATCAAAGGTGAAATTACAGATGAGGCAGCCGGCGAAGATACCGCCAATGAGGATACGAAAGGCGAGAAAGATGATATAGAAGAAGAAAAATCTGAAGAGAGCGGCGCTGAGGGAGAAATTCCTGACAGTGAAGAGCCTGCAGAGGAAGAGCCTGCAGAGGAAGAGCCTACAGAGGAAGAACTTCCAGAGAAAGAGCCTGCGGACAGCGAAACAGCCGATAGCGAAACGGCCGATAGTGAGGCGACAGATAGCGAAGTGGCTGATAGTGAAGCAGGAGATGATGAGATAGCAGCAGAGGAAGTTGCTGAGGATGATGCAGCAGGTGAAGGATCTGCCGACGGCGAGATAGCGGCTGAGGGCGTTGCTGGAGAGGAAACGGTGAATGAAGAAATTGCTGGAAAAGAACCTGTAGACGAGGAAATTGCCGACGACGAGGTCGCCGATGAAGACATTGCAGCTGACGGCGGCGAGTCAGAAGATTTTGCAGAGGGAAAGATTCCGGAAGAAGAGATCTCAGAGGAAGAGATTTTAGAAGAAGAATCAGAAGAAGCTGCAGAAGAAACTGCTTCCGATGAAAAAACAGAGCAGGTTGACGAGGAAGCTGTAGAGGATGAGGCCTCTGAGGAAGAGGCGGAAACGGAAGAAATAAGACAGGCAGCTGATCAGATATAACTTTCGGACGAATCTGGTATTGTTTATATCGAATTATTATGGATTGCGGACTCTTCGGAGTCCGTTTTCCTTTTTTCAGCTTTCTTTTAAAAAATCTGCCAAACGCGTGCTAGCGCGTCTGGCAGTATCACTATGGATCATCTGTCAGATGATCAAAATTCGATCAATTCATACTCGCGGGAGCCGTATCCAAGCTCGGCAGCAGCCTCAATGGTATGGACGCCGTTCCGGCTGTTTACCCGTTCCATAAAGTGTTCGCGGCCAGGGTCGTCTGAATTGACTACAAGATCGATGCAGGCCTGGTCGATAGCAACCGGATCCAGAGAAGCCAGGATACCGATATCCTTCATGCAGGGATCCTCGGCGACCGCACAGCAATCGCAGTCAACGGAGAGATTCTTCATTACATTGATGAAAGCGATCCTTCCTTTAAAATGATCCACGACACTCATTGCGGCGTCGGCCATCGCTTCAGGAAACTCAACGCTGCTTGCGTGCTGTTCCCATGTTTTAAAACGGTCGTCGGTCTTGCCGGCGGAGTGGATCAGCGCTTTGCCGGCGCGGGAAGCGCAGCCGATAGCCAGCTGTTTGATAGCTCCGCCGTAGCCTCCCATCGGGTGGCCCTTAAAATGGGCGAGCACCAGAATAGAATCGTAATTCATGATATTCTTGCCCACGTGATTTTCCTTCAGGATCTTGCCGCATGGGATCGGCCATACCACGTCCGGACCCTCCGCATCCATAAGATCTACGTTAAAATACTTGTTCCAGCCGTGCTCTTCCAGGAGCTTCAAATGAGACTCTGTATGGTCGCGCACGCCGCCGGAGGCATCGCCGTATGCAGTGTTGCACTCCACGATCGTTCCGTGAAGCTCATCTACCACTGGGCGCCAGAACTCCGGATGCAGGTAGTTCTGGTTGCCCTTTTCTCCGGAATGGACCTTGACAGCTACCTTTCCAGGCAGTTCAATGCCAAGCTTATGATAAATCTCCACGACTTTTTCCGGCGTAAGCTCGCGGGTAAAGTAAACTTTTGATCTCATGATATTTTCCCTCCTGTACTTATCAACAATGATGCTCCATGGAACCTGGATTAATCCAGAATGCTCTTTGCCCATGCTCCAGCCCCGTGGTTTACCAGCTTGCCCGGCTTCCAGTCGGCCTGGGGATAATGAGCCTGCATATTCTTTACAGATTTCTCGATCCCGCTTCCGCCGGATGTAGCAAATGGGATCATGGTTTTCCCGGACAGATCGAAGCTTTCCAGAAAAGTATCGATAATACGCGGCTCAACATACCACCAGACTGGAAAACCCACCAGGACCGTATCGTACTGCGTCATATCTGGAACCGGCTGAGCCAGGGCGGGGCGGCAGGAAGCATCCGCCATTTCCAGAGAGCTGCGGCTCTTCTTATCCATCCAGTTTAAATCCGCTGAGGTGTAAGGCGTCTGCGGGGCGATCTCGTAGAGATCGGCGCCAGTTGCCTGCGCGATCTCTTTTGCTGCTTTAGCGGTAACTCCACTGGCGGAAAAATAAGCGACTAATGTTTTTTTACTCATACTGAACACTCCTTTAAGATCATAAAATTGACACTGTGTCAGAAAACATATTATAAATATAGTACGCGTAGAATGCTGTGTCAATATACTTCTTTGTATTTCTTTAGAATTCTTTGGAATTATCTTTGTATTTTCTTTAAAAAACCTAGGTATAGTTATCTTGTAAAAAGATTCCGGATCAAATTTATCGTCCGGAATAACTGCATTTATCATAAGAGAAAGAGAGGGAAATGAGAAATGGCATTGGGAATTTTAATGATCTTATTTGCAGTAATGAGCGCGGCGAGCATAACGGGACTATCACTTATGTTCGCGGTAAAAAATGAAAGAGACAGGAGAACGGTTTTCTATTGCATGGCCGTGTGGGGGATGTTTATAGCGGCGTTTGGCGCGATGAGCCTTCCTGCGAATTTTCTGGCCCAGAGGGCTTCTGCCTGGGGTATCGGGATCTTAAGCCTGGCGGCTGTACTTATCCATATAAAGGCAAAAGACAAAAAAATATATTATCTTGCCTATGGTCTGGTAGCAGTATCAGTGATCGCAGGAGTGTACCGCATCTTTTTCTGAACTGTAAATGCCGGCGCGTTAGTTTAGCCAGTATACGCCGAAATTCAGGTACGCAGCGAATAAGCACCAAAAAAGATAAAGGATCTGAAGATAAGCGGCCAGAGGTTTTATCTGGAAAAAACGAAAGATCATGATCAGGATGAGGATGATCATGGCGGCCAGCCAGAAAAATGCCGGAAGATACCAGGAAAAACGGAAAAACAGGATACTCCAGAAAAAGTTGAAGAATAATTGCAGGGCATATACCGATAAAGCCCTGCTTTTTCTGGCGTCTTCCGACCGGCTGATCATATAGGCGGATATGCCCATTAAAATATAGAGCGCAGTCCATACGATGGGAAATACTATCGCAGGCGGAGAAAAGGGCGGCTGCTGCATGCCGGCATAGCGGCCGGGGATCCTGCTGATCAAAGCGGAAATGGATCCCACAGCAACAGGAATAAGGAGCGAGATGATCATATCGTACAGATTTTGGCGGTTTTTCATACACATACCTCCGAAAATTAAAGATAGCGGAATTCATTTATAGTATGTGCGTTAGAAAAAGATTTTATGACATTTCCCGGAAACAGGGAACCCTGGTTTAAGCCAGGGCTTTTTGCAGCCGTTCCAAAAAGATCCCGGCAGCCTTTGGAAAGATCTGATATTTTTTCCATACCAGATAGGCTTCTGCCTCGATCCTGGGCTTTAAAGGACGAAAACACAGATTGGTGCCGGAAGTATTGATGATCTTATCAAGGCAGACCGCATATCCGACGCCTTCGTCCACCATCAGGGATCCGTTAAAAAGAAGATTGTAAGTTGCCGCGATATTCAGTTTGGAAAAATCCTTCTGCATCCAGTCCGCCAGTAGGCTTCCTTTTGCTGACTGCCGGGAAAGGATCAAAGGCTTGTCCCACAGATCCTGCGGCTCTATATAGTCTTTTTGCGCCAGGGGAGAGTCCCTGCGCATGAGCACGCCCCAGATATCCTTGTCCGGGATTTTGACAGAATCATATTTTGACAGATTCTGCGAGTCGTAGAGAATGCCGAAATCGATCAGCCCCCGGTCCAGCTGCTCCATAACGTAGACGGAATTTCCGCTGGAGATATGGAACCGGATGTCCGGATGCTCTTTTTGCAGCGTTCGGATGGTCCTTGCTACAATGCGTACGGTATCAGTTTCGCCGGTACCGATATAGACGTCGCCGGCCACCTGCTCGTCTGAGAGGGAAATTTCTCTTTCTGTTTTCTTTACCAGCTCCAGGATCTCTTCCGCGCGCTTTCGCAGGATCATCCCTTCTTCTGTCAAAACGATCTTTCGGGAACCTTTTGTGCCCCGGATCATAAGCTGTTTTCCAAGCTCTTCTTCCATATTTTTCAGCTGGGTGGAAAGAGTGGGCTGGGAGAGATGGAGCGATTCGGCCGCGCCGGAAATGCTCTGTTCCCGCGCCACAGCCAGGAAATATTGAAGAACACGCAGTTCCATATAAACGTACCGCCTCCTTAAATATGCTTTAACCTGTATCTAGTATACTATAAAAATGAATAGGATTCAATTATGATAAAGTATTAATTATAAGTATTTGCTATTTTATATTCAAGATGGTACACTCCTGATATAGCAAGGAAATAAAAAGCCAAACGCCTGACGGATTTTGCTGTCTCCGCTGAAGATCGGACTGGGGGACAAGAAAGGAAGAGACGAAAGTGTATGCAATATGACAGAGCCAATGTGATCCGCAACCTGGAAGACGCAGGCTGCGCTCCGGATTTTATCATAAGATTTATGGACTGTTTAAAAAAAGGAGAAAAGGAAATGCAGCTGAAGCTTTTGGCAGGTTACCGCTTTTCGCTTCTGGAACGGATCCACGAAGAAGAAAAAAAGATAGCCTGTCTGGATTATTTTATCTATCAGATCAAAAAAAGTAATATCGAATAAAATTAAGGAGAGGATCAACATGAAAATAATAGAAGACCAGAAATTTGACCAGGAACGGGCGTTTTATGCAGCCTGTGACCTTTATATCCGAAACTGCGCCTTCGACGGACCGGCGGATGGGGAAAGCGCAGTAAAGGAGAGCAGGAATATCCGGCTGGAACATGTTTACTGCAACCTCAGATATCCTTTCTGGCACGATCATGGATTAAAGATCACAGATTCCCAGCTGACGCCGCTCTGCCGCGCGGCCCTCTGGTATTCCGATCATATTGAGATCGAAGATACAAAAATGCACGGGATCAAGGCGCTGAGAGAATGTTCCAATGTCACGATCAAAAACTGCGATATCGTTTCTCCGGAATTTGGCTGGTCCGTAAAAAACATCCAGATGGAAAAGACGAAAGCAGAAAGCGAATACTTTATGATGCGTTCTGAGAACCTGGATTTCTCTGAAGTAGAGCTGAAGGGAAAATATTCTTTCCAGTATATTAAGAACGGAGAATTTAACGGCTGTATATTTGATACAAAAGACGCGTTCTGGCATGGGGAAAATATCACCGTAAGGAACAGCGTGATCAAAGGAGAATATCTGGCCTGGTATTCCAACGGCCTGACCCTGATCAACTGTAAGATCATGGGAACGCAGCCGTTCTGCTATTGCAGGAACCTGAAACTGATTGACTGTGAAATGATCGATACCGACCTCTGCTTCGAAAAATCCCAGGTGGAAGCGACTATTACAACGCCAGTGATAAGCATTAAGAATCCGATCTCCGGACAGATCGTGGCGCCGGAAGTAGGGGAGATCATCCGGGATGAAGAAGAGGCTAAGGCAAAGATCATCATCCGGGGACAGAACAAAAAGCAGTGCGCGTGAATTCATCATCCAGCCAGCAAACACGGCTATCAGAGCGGCTTTGCTGCGCCGCTTATCACAGGCGGAGGAGCGAAACTCACCCTAAACGGGTTCAGACAACGCTCCTCCGTCTGCGCTATGCTCGCAAAGCCATGCTCTGATTTTGCCGAATCGTTTGCTGGCTGGATGATGACATGGTGACGGCTGTAATTACAGTAAAGTCGCTTTTAATTAAAGAAAAGGCAAATACATGATTGCGCCTGCAACGCCCCAGACTTTCATTCATATTTCAAAGGAACTTTGAAGATAGGAAAACATAAACTCTTGCAGTCCGGTTGGAAATGATTCGGCAGGATCTGTACAGTTTTGCGAGCATAGCGCAGACAAAAGCTCTTCTGTTTGAGCCCGAAGGCGAGTTTAAGAGCTTTTGTCTGCAATAGGCGGCGCAGCAAAAGCTGTACGGATCGCCGTATTTCCAACCAGACTGCAAGAATTATTTTCCTATCTTTTTCAAAATCCCGATTTATGATTTTACCACTTTACAGAAGTACACAGTTGATTATATAATACAGGTTAAATGTGCATAAGAAGGGAATACTACGACTATGGTATGGTTGATTGAAACTGTGTATAACTTATTATGGGGAGATCTGTTTGTGATTCCCTTACCTGGAGGAGGCAGCCTGGGGCTCTCTATCCTGGTCCTCCTTTTGATCCCGGCCGGCGTATTTTTTACGATCCGTACAAGATTTCTTCCGGTCCGGATGTTTCCGGACATGGTAAAAGCCATGACAGAAGGAAAAAAGCAGCATGACAGTCTTTCTTCCCTCCAGTCCCTTATGGTTTCCACTGCTACAAGAGTGGGAATGGGAAATCTGGTAGGCGTTGTGGCGGCGATCTCTGCAGGAGGCGCAGGCGCGATCTTCTGGATGTGGGTCACCGCTCTCTTAGGTTCGTCCACCGCGTTTGTGGAAGCGACCCTGGCTCAGCTCCACAAGGAAAAAGATCCGTTATACGGCGGTTACCGCGGCGGCCCCGCTTACTATATCCACCATTATGTGGAGCAGAAACGCGGCGGAAAAAAGAAGAGGTACTGCATTCTGTCCGTACTGTTCGCCTTATCCGGCCTTCTGTGCTGGTGCGGCATCAGCCAGGTGGTGAGCAATTCCGTGACTTCAGCCTTTTATAATGCCTTTTCCATACCGCCGATCTACACTACGGTCGTGCTGGTCGTTCTGGCGGCGGTCATCGTGCTCCGCAAGAACGCTACGGTAAAGGTCCTGGATATCATGGTGCCGATCATGGCGGGATGTTATTTTGCTCTGACGATCTTTATCATCCTGACAAATCTGGGACAGCTTCCGGCAGTATTTACAAGGATATTTGAAGAAGCCTTTGGCATCCGCCAGGTTGCCGCAGGCGGCTTTGGCGCGGTCCTTATGAACGGCGTAAAGCGCGGGCTCTTCTCCAATGAAGCCGGCTCCGGCTCCGCCCCGTGCGCGGCGGCCGCGGCTGAAAGCAGCCAGCCGGCAAAGATCGGTCTGGTGCAGGCTCTGGGCGTATTTATTGATACCATCATCATCTGCAGCTGTACGGCCATGATCATGCTTTTAGCGCCCCAGCATATTACAGACGGGCTTACAGGCATGGATCTGCTCCAGGAAGCCATGAAATACCACATAGGCGAAGCAGGGGTGATCTTTACGGCGGCTACCCTGGCTATGTTCAGCTTTTCCACATTTATCGGGATCCTGTTTTACGCCAGATCTAACGTAGCTTACCTTTTCGGCGATAAATGGTGTTTCCAGACGGCCTATAAGATCCTTGCCCTGGTCATGCTCTTTGTCGGCGGCCTGGCCGCTTACACCTTTGTGTGGGACTTAGGCGACGTAGGCGTGGGCCTGATGACGATATTCAACCTGATGATCCTCTATCCTATGTCCGGACAGGCCCTGAAAGCGCTGGAGGAGTATCAGCAGTCGAAAAAACAGGCCTAATCGCCGATATAATAAAGCGCTTTTAAATAGCCTTTTTCATCAAAAACAGGAGAATTTCCCATATAGGAGAAAATATCGGGATCGTCAAAGGTCATTTCCCGTCCCGCATCCTCTTCGCTGAAAATGGCGCCATAAAGAAATTCTTCTGTTGCCCCTTTCAGAACAAAGATCGTTCCTTCATAAGCGGGCTTGAAAAAGGTATCGGCGCTGTCCCTCCATAAAGTATAAAGATTGGCGTCTGCAGAATAGGAAAGGAAAAAATAGCTGGTGACCATTTCTCCTTCCTGCTCATAAAGGAGCATGCAGTCGCCTTTTTTATAATTGTCCGAATACTTCATTAAGGCAGTCTGCCCGGTTTGGTCATTAATGCAGATCTCAGCTTCTCCAGATTCTTTCATAACCGTCTCATAATCCGCGGGAGTTACCGTTACAGGCAGGGAGATCCTGCCCTGGGATTCGTAATAGATCCCCATATCTTTTGCAAGGCCTGGGTTCGAAAACAATTCCACCAGGATCTCGCCCTTCCAGTCCAGAAGAGAAAGGTAGGGAGCTTCTGTCAGCGTTTCATAGGCGTTTCTTGTCTTCTCATGTTCCTCCTCATCCAGTTCTTCCTCGGTTTCGAGCAAAAACCGGATATTTCTTTTTTCCATTTCACTTAGTGCAGACAGGTCGAAATCCTCTCCGCCACAGCTTCCGATATACCAGGGCTGGCTGTCAAAATAAGCCTGCAGCGTTTTGTCGCGGAACGTCCTCCCATAAACGAAACGGCGTAGAACTGATTTCTCAGGATCCTTATGTCCTCCCCGGATAAACCGATCAGATAAGCATCATTAGCCTGGTTTAAGAGTTTCCTAAGCATAGCGCACGCCCCTTTCTAAGAGATCAGGATGCGGATCATTCCCAAAAGAGAGAGATGAACCGGATAAAAAATGTAGAAAAACCACTTGGAAAATGTCCTGCCTTTTTTGACCCGTTTTCCATTATAGAAAAAGAGGATACAAACGGCGGACAACGCGACTCCTGCCATGTCGATGCAGGAGCTTAAAATAGCTTCCTCTACCGGCATGGTTTCCGCATAAGGGAAGAAATCGGAAACTGCCAGCAGGATCATGGCGAAAATATAAGCGGCAGCCGCTTTTTCTCTGGAACCGTCCGCCCATAAAAACAGAAGGGTATATAAGGGCGCAAGGGGACCCCAGTCACAGAAAAAGCTTAAAAACAGCAGGCCGGCATACAGGACAAGGCGCAGGGAAAGAAGAGCTTCTGTCCGGGAAATATGGATCACGCACCAGCACAGGCACAGATTGCATATCATATTAAAACGATAGGTGTATAGCTCACTTCCAGCAAAAGCAAGCTGAAAGGGAAGCTCGGAGATCACAGCGAAGAGAACCAGCCGGAAAAAATAAGCCTTATGGGAATGGGTATATCGGTAGCCTTCAACCAGAAAATAAACCATAGTGACGGCTGTAAAGTATCCGATGACGCGAAAGGATTCTCCCAAAAGAGAACCAGGCTGTAAAAAGATCGCAGATATATGGTTTAAAAGCATGGTAAATACAGCGATATATTTGATCGCATCCCGATTTAAAAGACGGATGCCCTGGTTAGCCATAAGATCACTTCCTGTTTTTCATATTGACGAGCGCTTTGCGCTGTGTGCGTTTAGCTTTACCCCTTTGATACCGGCTTGTTCCGTGCTCCGCACTCCCACAAGCCTCAAAAACATTCATAATCCGCTCATTTTTCTGCGAAAAATGGCTGCTTATTCATGTTTTTGGCGGGTCCCAAGATCGAAAATCCTCTTG
>DWZA01000062.1 GCA_019118365.1 Candidatus Lachnoclostridium stercoravium
GATCTTCACCATCACTTCTATGGAGTTCATCATGCTTTTTTCAAAAGAAAATCCAGTCAAAGCCGGAGCAGTCCGTTTTTTCCAAACAGCGTTTTCTGATGAAACGCCGTAAAATTTTCTGGCCGCAAACGACAGCGGAAGAAGGGGAAGATAAACAGAGAGGAGCAGAAGCAAAAGTCCCTGCTGATCCCAGGCCGCCATCACATAGCCAAGAAGGAACATAGGACTTGGATGATTGCTTACCGCTAAAAGGCAGCGCGCTTCTTTCTCGCCGATCATCCCCCATTCCAGAAACTCCCGATCTGTTTTCGCTCCCATAGGATAACCGCAGAGAAGGCCTGTAAGAAAGACAAAAGAACCCTCTTCAGAAAAACCGAATACCCGCCGCAAAACAGGGCGAAACGGCATGACTAGCAAAGGCACCCCGCCGGCGGCCACGATCGCTCCGGAACAGATCATAAATGGAAGAAGGGTTGGAAGGACCACCCCTGACCATAAGGAAAGTCCTTTCTTTGCCCCTGAAAGAGACAGCTCCGGCCTGGCCAGCATAAGAAGCAGGATAACAACAGAAATCACAGCGGAAACGGATTTTTTCATATTTTCCAGAATATAGTTTATTTATACAATGTATGAACCAGGCTGAGGCAGATATGATCATCCTTTTTATCCTGCTCCTTGCCGTCTTCCAGGTTACCGTTTCCAGCTATTTGATCGAAAATCCCGATTATTACCAGCTGGACGCATACACCTGGGAAACGGACGATTTCCGGGCTATGAGGCTGGGAGAGACGGCCGCAGGGGAACCGTTTCTTGACCTCGATATGCTCACGACACTAATGGTCGAGCATGATTACGACCTGTTGGACGCAGAGGATCTCTCCTACGATAACAGCAGGTTGTTAAAGAGCCGTCCCGTAGAATATCAGAAGCTGAAAAACGCCTATGGGGCTGTTTTCTCTGACCTGAAATATTTCCCTGTGCCATTAAGCAAAGATCCGGATACTCCTGACGTGACCTTTGAAAACGGCTGGGGAGATCAGAGAACCTACGGCGGAGAACGGCAGCATGAAGGCTGCGATATCATGGGGACCGAACGGGAGCGGGGGTTTTATCCTGTAGTATCCATGACAGACGGCGCGGTTGAAAAAGTCGGATGGCTGGAACAGGGCGGCTGGAGGCTGGGGATACGCGCTCCGGCCGGGGCGTATTTTTACTATGCCCATCTGTACGGATACAGCAGGGACTGGAAAGAAGGGGATCTGGTACGGGCCGGAGAGCTTTTAGGCTTTATGGGAGATACCGGCTACAGCGCCGTAGAAGGGACTGTGGGAAACTTTCCCGTCCATCTCCATCTAGGGATCTATCTAAAAACCGATCATTATGACGAAATGAGCGTGAACCCCTACTGGATCCTGGAATATATGAAAAAGAAACGGCTGACGGCAGACTATTGAAAATTTACGTTACAGACTGGGAAAAGTATGGTATTATGTAACTGTTCGAGACTGAACGGTTACAGCACACATAAATGAGGAGCAATACCAGTGAGATTTACAGAACTTCCCCCTGCTTTCAGGGAATATATGAAAGCGCTTTTAGGAGAAGAATACGAAGCTTATGAGAGATGTTTTGACGAGAAGCGGCTGTACGGGCTGAGGATCAATACCGGCAAGGCCGATGCGGCCGGCATAAAGGGGCGGCTGCCCTTTTCCCTTTCGCCGGTTCCCTGGACAGACGATGGATTTTACTACGAAGAAGAGGACCGTCCGTCAAAGCATCCCTTTTATTATGCAGGCCTTTATTATCTTCAGGAGCCCAGCGCCATGGCCCCAGCGGCGCTCCTGCCGGTAAGCCCAGGCGACCGCGTCCTGGATCTCTGCGCCGCCCCAGGAGGGAAAAGCACAGAACTTGGGGCAAAGCTTAAGGGAAAAGGGCTGCTTTTTTCCAACGATATCAGCAATTCCAGGGCAAAAGCCCTTTTAAAGAATCTGGAGCTTTTCGGCATCCCCAATCTTTGCGTTACCAGTGAAACGCCGGAAAAACTTGCTGAAAAGCTGCCTGGCTTTTTCGATGCGGTTTTAGTGGATGCCCCCTGTTCCGGAGAAGGAATGTTCCGCAAGGACGACGCCATGGTGAAAGACTGGCTGGAAAAAGGGCCGGAATTTTACGCTCCCATACAGAAGCAGATCATCCTATCCGCCGCCTCTATGGTAAGGCCCGGCGGATACCTTCTCTATTCCACCTGCACGTTTTCCAGGATGGAAAATGAAGAAGTGATCGAGCATCTTTTAAACGGTTCTCCGGAAATGAAGCTGGAAAAGCTTCCCGGATGGGAAGGGACTGCGCCTGGCATAGGCCTTGAAGGCCCGGTCCGGCTTTTCCCTCACCGGATCAGAGGAGAGGGACATTTTATCGCCCTTTTGCGAAAAAAGGAAGACCCTTCCAGAAACGCAAGATCTGCCAAACGGCAGAAAACAGGAAAGAAAGAGGCTGTCCCGGAATCCGCCAAAGAATTTCTGGCTTCCATTAAAAGTCCTCTGTTTGCAAACGGCTCCGTCCGCATGATCCGTGACTGCCTGTACCTGATCCCGGAGGATTTTCCTGAAAATACAGGATTTCGCTATCTGCGCACAGGCCTTTTCTTAGGGACCGTGAAAAAGGACCGTTTTGAGCCGTCCCAGCCTCTGGCTATGGCCATAAGGCCCGAAGAATTTCCCTGTTCCATCTCATTTTCCCAAGACGATCCCCGTCTCATCCGCTATCTGAAGGGGGAGACGATCGCCCTTACTGAAAAGGATCCCGGAAAAGGACAAAAGGGATGGTGCCTGGTCTGCGCGGAGGAATTTCCCTTAGGATGGGGAAAGCTTTCCGGCGATTCCATAAAAAATAAATATTATCCAGGCTGGAGGTGGCAGTAGGAAGGATGGCAGTTAAAAAGACCGATAAAAAAGAAATGAGGCTGGATAAGTTCCTGGCCGAGATGGGCGTTCTCACCCGCAGCCAGTCCAGGGAAGCAGCGAAAAAGGGCCGCATCCTGGTCAATGGAGAGGCGGAAAAGCGGCCGGACCGCAAGATCCGTCCGGAAGAAGACAAAGTAGTCGTAGACGGAAGGCCCATCGCCTACGCAAAATATGAATATTATATGCTCAATAAACCACAGGGAGTAGTATCCGCCACAGAGGACGGCCGTTATCCTACGGTGGTGGAGCTGATCGATGAAAAGCTGCGGAAGGATCTTTTCCCGGCGGGCCGTCTGGATATTGATACAGAAGGCCTTCTTCTGATCACCAACGACGGAGCCCTGGCCCACCGCCTCCTTTCCCCGAAAAATCATGTGGATAAGATCTATTTTGCAAAGATCTGCGGAACGCTTCCGGCGAACGCAAAAGAGCTTTTCCAGGAAGGGATCGTCCTTTCCGACGGAACGAAGACCATGCCTGCAAAGCTTGAGACAGGCGCGGAAGACGGGATCCTCCTTACGATCCACGAGGGCAAGTTCCATCAGGTAAAGCGGATGTTTGAAGCCGTCGGCTGCCAGGTAGTTTATCTGAAACGCCTTTCCATGGGGCCCCTCGTCCTGGACGAAAACTTAAAGCCCGGAGAGTACCGGAAATTGACAGAAAAAGAATTGGAGCAGTTACAGTTATGTTAGATGTTTTAAAGAATAAAAAAGCGATCATTTTTGATCTGGACGGCACATTGGTAGATTCCATGTGGATGTGGAAAGAGATCGATATTGAATACCTGGCGAAATTCGGCCTGGAGTGCCCGGACGACCTGCAGAAGGTGATCGAAGGCATGAGCTTTTCTGAAACAGCCGTCTACTTTAAAGAACGCTTTCACATAAAAGATTCTCTGGATGAGATCAAACAGGACTGGATCCGCATGTCCCTTAATAAATACAAATACGAGGTCACCTTAAAGCCAGGAGTGAAAGAGTTTCTGGATTGGGCAGACGGGCGCGGGATGTCCATGGGCATCGCCACCAGCAACGGAAAAGATATGGTGGACGCCTGTTTAAATTCTCTGAAGATCGCCGGTTATTTCCGCCAGGTGACGACCGCCTGCGAAGTGGCCGCAGGCAAGCCAGCTCCGGATATCTATCTGAAGGTAGCCTCAGACCTTGGCGCGGCTCCAAAAGACTGCGCGGTCTTTGAGGACGTGCCGGCCGGGATCGAAGCGGGAAAAAACGCAGGCATGGTGGTCTTTGCCGTAGAAGACGAATTTTCCCTGCCTATGACGGAAGAAAAGAAAGAAAAGGCAGATTATTATATCAGAGACTATTACGAACTGTTAGGGAGCCAAGAGGAAGGATGATGGAAATGATAAAAGACTATCTCCCCATATCCAGAGCGGATATGGAAAAGCGGGGATGGGAGCAGTGCGACTTCGTCTACGTCACCGGAGACGCCTATGTGGATCATCCCTCCTTCGGCCACGCCATCATCAGCCGCGTGCTGGAGTCCAGAGGCTATAAAGTAGGCATCATCCCGCAGCCGGACTGGAAGGATCCGAAGAGCATCCAGGTCCTTGGAGAGCCGCGGCTGGGATTTTTAGTAACTGCCGGAAATATGGATTCCATGGTCAACCATTACTCTGTTTCCAAAAAGAGACGTTCCAAAGATCTCTATACGCCCGGCGGAAAGATGGGGCGGCGTCCGGACTATGCGGCCATCGTATACAGCAATCTGATCCGCTCCGTATACAAAAAGAAGCCGATCATCCTTGGCGGGATCGAGGCAAGCCTCCGCCGCCTGGCTCATTACGATTACTGGTCCGGGAAAGTAAAGCGATCCCTGCTTTTAGACTCCCAGGCGGACCTGATCTCCTACGGCATGGGGGAACGGTCCATCATAGAGATCGCGGACGCTTTAGACAGCGGCCTGGCTGTGGAGGATATCACATTTATCGACGGGACCGTATACCGGACAAAGCATATCGAGCAGGTCTACGACTGCCTGATCCTTCCGGATTACAGGAAGATCCGGGAAGATAAGGAAGCTTACGCGAAAAGCTTTTACCTCCAGTATTGCAACACGGATCCCTTCCAGGGAAAACGGCTTGCGGAGCCTTATGGAGACGACCACCTGTATGTGGTGCAGAACCCGGCGCAAAAGCCCCTTACGACCCAGGAAATGGACGACGTTTACGCCCTTCCCTATATGAGAAATTACCATCCTTCTTACGAAAAGGACGGGGGTATACCTGCTTTCCAGGAAGTAAAATTCAGCCTGATCAGCAACCGCGGCTGTTTTGGCGCCTGCAGCTTCTGCGCCCTTACCTTCCATCAGGGACGGATCATACAGGCCAGGAGCCATGATTCCCTGGTCAGCGAGGCGAAGCTTCTCACAGAAGAGGCGGACTTCAAAGGCTACATCCACGACGTAGGCGGCCCTACGGCAAATTTCCGTTTTCCAGCCTGCAAAAAGCAGGAGACAAAGGGCGCCTGTACGGACAGGCAGTGCCTGTTCCCAAAGCCCTGTAAAAATCTGATCGCCGACCATTCCGACTACATCTGTCTTTTGAAGAAGCTAAGGGATATCCCGAAAGTAAAGAAAGTCTTTATCCGTTCCGGGATCCGTTTTGACTATCTTCTGGCGGATAAAAACCGGAAATTTCTGGAAGAGCTCTGCCGGTACCATGTCAGCGGCCAGCTGAAAGTAGCGCCGGAGCACGTGGCGGACGAAGTCTTAAGCCTTATGGGAAAGCCGGAGCACAGCGTCTATATGCGTTTTGCAGAAGAATATAAAAAAATGAACGAGAAACTGGGATTAAAGCAGTACCTTGTCCCGTATCTGATGTCTTCCCATCCCGGTTCCACCTTAAGATCCGCCGTGAAGCTGGCAGAATATTTAAGGGATCTGGGATACATGCCGGAACAGGTCCAGGACTTTTATCCGACCCCTTCCACCATATCCACCTGCATGTATTATACCGGACTGGATCCCCGGAACATGAAGCCGGTCTACGTTCCCTTAAATCCTCACGAAAAAGCCATGCAGCGGGCGCTGATCCAGTACCGCAGGCCGGAGAATTACGATCTGGTATACGAGGCGCTCCATAAGGCCGGAAGGACGGATCTTATCGGTTTCGGCGAAAAATGCCTGATCCGCCCGGCAAGACCCCATGGAGGTCCTGGAAAGCAGGGCGGCATGAGATCAGAGAAAGCGGTTTCCGACCGGCCTCAGAAAAAGAAAAAGACGATCCGCAATATCCATAAAAAAGCAGGAAAGAAGGCATAAAAATGAAAAAAACAGCTATTATCACAGGAGCGTCCTCCGGACTGGGGAGGGCGATGGTCTTCGAACTGGCAGATCGTTTCGGCCCGATCGAAGAGATCTGGGTGATCGCCAGAAGGAGCGAACGGCTGGAAGATCTGGACGGTCAGATAACGGCAAAGATCCGGAAATTTCCCATGGATATCACCGATAAAAGTTCCTGGAAGATCCTGAAAAAAGCTCTGGAAGAAGAGAAGCCGGATGTAAAATTTCTCATAAACGCTGCCGGCTACGGAAAACTTGGACATTCCCAGGAAATTTCGCTGGAAGACGAAACCGGTATGATCGGACTAAACTGCATGGCCCTGACCGCAGTGACCCATATCGTCCTTCCATTTATGTCCAGGCACAGCCGCATCCTCCAGTTTGCCTCCGCAGCCGCTTTCCTTCCCCAGCCTGGTTTTGCGGTGTATGCGGCTACAAAATCCTATGTGCTCAGCTACTCCGTGGCTTTAAACGAGGAATTGAAAGGCCGCGATATCGTCGTTACCGCCGTATGTCCCGGCCCGGTAAACACAGAATTTTTTGATATTGCTGAAACCACAGGCAAAACGCCTTTTTATAAAAAGATCTTTATGGCAGATCCGAAAAAAGTCGTAAGAAAGGCTGTGACAGACAGCGCCGCGGGAAGAACCGTATCCATATACGGCATACCTATGAAAGCGTTTTTCCTGCTGTGCAGGGCGCTTCCTCACCGGCTGATCTTACGTATAATGACCGCGATACAAGGAGAATGATCATGAACAATTACGGAAAATACAAAGGAGAATACGGCTACCGGACCCACCACCGGAAGATGCAGATCGGCATGGTCGCTTTCGGAGCCGCTATGATCCTTGCACAGCTGGCGGCCAGACATTTTGTGGAAGATCAGGCATGGAAAAACATCCTGACCGTTATGGCGATCCTTTCTGTGCTTCCTACCGCCAACATAGCTTCGCCTCTTTTTGCCGGATGGCGTTTTAAAACGCCTCCAAAGGAGTTTTACGACCGGGTGCATCCTTACGAGGAACGGTTTACCATCCTTTACGACCTTGTCATCACTTCCAAAGAGGCGATCATGCCTATGGACGCGGCCATCGTCCATCCTACCGGGGTCTACTGTTTCTGCACCCTGGATAAGGTGGATGCCAGAAAAGGAGAGTCTTATTTAAACGGGATGTTTACCGCTCATCGTCTGGATCCCCATGTAAAGATCATCAAAGACGAAAAGACATTTTTTCAGCGTCTTGACAGCCTGAAGCCTGCTTCCGAATACGAAGACGACGGAAGCGTGGAGTACGGCGCCGGACTTTTGAAAAATCTGTCTATGTAGGAGAAGACGGTTCCATGAAGACTGTAACGATCACGAAAAATGAAGCCGGCCAGAGAATGGATAAAATGCTCGCCAAATACCTGAATCTGGCTCCCAAGAGCTTTATCTATAAAATGATACGTAAAAAAAACATCACTTTAAACGGGAAACGCTGCGACGGCTCGGAGAAGCTGGCGGAAGGCGACGAAATATCCCTTTTTCTTTCTGACGAGACGATCGGGAAATTTTCCCAGGTAAAGATTCAGAAGGTACGGCCTGCGCGGCTTACGGTGGTCTATGAAGACGAGGATGTCCTGATGGTGTCAAAACCCTCCGGCATGCTTTCCCAGAAGGCTTCCCCTTCCGACGAGTCCCTGGTAGAGCATATTACGGACTACCTTCTTTCTTCCGGTCAGCTTACAGAAACAGATTTGCGCTCCTTCCGGCCGGGGATCTGCAACCGTCTGGACCGCAATACCAGCGGGCTTATCGTCGCCGGAAAAAGCCTTAAGGGGCTGCAGGCCATGTCTGAGGCTTTTAAAAACAGGAGCCTGAAGAAATATTACCTTTGTATCGTAAGGGGAAAGATCACCGAAGGCAGCCGCATATCCGGCTATCTGCGAAAGGACGAACGGACCAATAAAGTAACGGTGGAGACAACTGAAAAAGACGGCTGCCTCCCCATCGAGACAGAGTATCTGCCTCTGGATACCAACGGAGATTCCACCCTGCTCCTGGTAGACCTGATCACCGGCCGTTCCCATCAGATCCGCGCTCATCTGGCTTCTATCGGCCATCCCATCGCCGGAGATACGAAATACGGCGATCCTAAGCTCAACCAGGTATGGCGGGGAAAATACCGCGTTTCCTCCCAGCTGCTCCACGCCTGGAAGCTTGTGTTCCCCCAAAAGGAAGCGCCATTTTCCAGGCTTTCCGGAAAAAGTTTTGAAGCCCCCCTGCCAAAGGAGTTTCTGAAGGTCATGGACGGGGAAGAGCTTTCCCTTTCAAAGGAGAAATAGATCATGGGTACATGGAATACAAGAGGGCTCAGGGGATCTACCCTGGAAGAACTGATCAATCATACTAACGACAGCTACCGGGAAAAACATCTGGCCCTGATCCAGAAGATTCCCACGCCGATCACGCCCATCGAGATCGCCAAAGAAAGCCGTCATATCACCTTGGCCTACTTTGAGAAAAAAAGTACGGTGGATTACATTGGAGCCGTCCAGGGGATACCTGTATGTTTTGATGCGAAGGAATGTTCTGCATCTACGTTTCCCCTCCAGAACATCCACCCCCATCAGGTGGCTTTTATGCAGGAATTTGAACAGCAGGGCGGGATCGCTTTTATCATCCTTCATTTTACCGCCCTGGATGAGATCTACTATATGCCCCTTTCCCATATTATGAGATTCTGGAACCGGATGGAAGAGGGCGGACGGAAAAGTTTTACTTATGAAGAAGTAGATAAATCCTGGCGGATCACAGCGAAACGGGATATGCTGGTCCATTATCTGGAAATGCTCCAGCGGGATCTTTCGGAAAGAGATTGACAGTTGTAGGTTTTTTTCATATAATAAACACAATATTTTTCATCTTGCTACCACGTTACCTTATGAAAGTAACGATTCAGCAAATCAGAAAACAGAAAGGAACGACGAACATGGACAATCAACTGCTGCATACGCCGGAAGGGGTACGGGATATTTACCGGGAAGAATGCCTGAAAAAGATCGCCGTCCAGGATGGGATCAAGAAAGTATTCCATCTTTTCGGATACGAAGATATCGAGACCCCGACCTTTGAATTTTTCGATATATTTAATAAAGAGAGAGGGAGCGTCACCACCCAGGAGATGTTCAAGCTTTTTGACCGGGACAACAACACCCTGGTGCTCCGGCCGGATATGACTCCTGCCATCGCCCGCTGCGTAGCCAAATATTTTATGGACTCCCAGGCCCCTCTGCGGCTGTGCTACCGGGCCAGGACATTTATCAACAATTCCAGTTACCAGGGCCGTCTGAAAGAAACGACCCAGACCGGTGCGGAGATGATCGGAGAGGACAGCCCGGAAGCGGATGCGGAAATGATCGCCATGGTGGTCACTGCCCTGAAATCCGCCGGATTGAAGGAATTTCAGGTAGAACTGGGCCAGGTGGAATTTTTCCGGGGCCTTGCAGACGAAGCCGGCCTGGATGAAGAGGCCCAGGAGGAGCTTCGGGAGCTGATCGAAAACAAAAACTTTTTCGGTGTGGAAGAGCTTCTGGAGGAACGGCCCATGAGGCCGGAGGTTAAGGAGCTTCTCTCCAGGCTGCCTCAGCTGTTCGGCTCCTTAACCGATATTTCCCAGCTGCGCGCCCTGACGGATAACGAGCGGGCCTTAAAAGCCATCGACCGGCTGGAAAAGGTTCAGGAGATCCTGAAGGCCTACGGCGTTTCCGACTATATTTCCTACGACCTTGGCATGCTCAGCAAGTACAAATACTACACCGGCATCATTTTCAAAGCCTATACCTACGGGACTGGCGATTATATCGTTACCGGAGGCCGTTATGACAAGCTTTTAGTCCAGTTCGGCACAGACCGGCCGGCCGTAGGCTTCGCCATTGTGATCGACCGGCTGCTGCAGGCCCTTTCCAGACAGAAGATCCAGATCCCCATCACTCCTGTTACAACAGCCGTCCTGTACGAGCCGGCATCTTGGGAAAAAGCGATCCGCCTTGCCTCCCATCTGAGGGAAAACGGCATGGGAGTACAGGCCATCCGCAAAGATCCAAAGAAATCGGTCGAAACTTATCGCGTTTCTTTAAAGGAAGGGCCGATCAGGAATCTTCTGTTTTTGGACGAAGCAGGAGATACGGTCCACTATACTGATATCAGGGAAGGGATCTCCCACGACATTCCCTATTCCGAATACGTGAAAGGAGAATGAAGGATATGAGATATTTGACCATCGCCCTGGCCAAGGGGCGTCTCGCGGATAAGACCATGGCTCTTTTTGAAAAGATCGGGATCACCTGCGAGGAGATGAAGGACAAAAGCTCCAGGAAGCTGATCTTTTCCAATGAGGAACTGGGCCTGCGGTTCTTTCTGGCAAAAGCCAGCGACGTGCCCACCTACGTGGAATATGGAGCCGCGGATATCGGGGTCGTAGGAAAGGATACGATCCTGGAAGAAGGGCGCAAGCTTTACGAAGTCATCGACTTAGGTTACGGCAGATGCCGGATGTGCGTCTGCGGGCCGGAATCAGCCAGAGAGCTTTTAAACCATCACGAGCTGATCCGGGTAGCGACAAAATACCCAAATATCGCCAAAGACTATTTTTATAATAAAAAGCACCAGACCGTAGAGATCATCAAGCTGAACGGCTCCATCGAGCTGGCCCCTATCGTGGGCCTGTCCGAGGTGATCGTAGACATCGTGGAGACGGGATCGACCCTCCGGGAAAACGGCCTGTCCGTGCTGGAAGAGGTGTGCGGCCTGTCCGCCCGCGTGGTAGTGAACCAGGTGAGCATGAAAAGAGAAAACGAACGGATCACCAGGCTTTTAAAAGATATACGAGAAGCAGTGAGAAAGGAGCAGTCATGAGGATCATTACACTGGATGAAAAAACACGGGAAAATATCCTGGCAGATCTTCTGAAACGGGATCCCAACAACTATTCCTCCTACGCCGGCACCGTGCAGGAGATCGTAGACGCAGTCAAAGAAAAAAAGGACGAGGCCCTTTTTGCATATACCGAACGATTTGACAAGGCCCATGTGGACGCTTCCAACGTGCGGGTAACTGAAGAGGAGATCAAAGAAGCTATGGATCAGGTGGATCCGAAGCTCCTTGAGGTTATGAAGACCTCCATGGCCAACATCCGGGCCTATCATGAGATGCAGATCCGCAGGAGCTGGTTTGATTCCAAGCCCGACGGAACACTTCTTGGGCAGAAGATCACGGCTCTGGAGCGGGTAGGCGTCTATGTTCCAGGCGGAAAGGCGGCTTATCCTTCCTCCGTCCTTATGAACATCATTCCGGCCAAAGTAGCCGGAGTGGATAAGATCGTAATGGTGACCCCGCCTGGAAAAGACGGGAAAGTAAATCCGGTCACCCTGACGGCAGCCCACCTTGCAGGAGCGGACGAGGTCTACCGGGTAGGCGGCGCCCAGGCGGTTGCGGCTCTGGCCTTTGGCACGGAATCCATCCCAAGGGTCAACAAGATCGTAGGCCCCGGCAATATCTTCGTAGCCCTGGCGAAAAAGGCCGTATACGGCCACGTGAGCATTGACAGCATCGCCGGACCCAGTGAAGTGACCGTCCTGGCGGATGAAGGAGCTGATCCCAGGTTTGCTGCGGCGGACCTTTTATCCCAGGCAGAACATGACGAGCTGGCTTCCGCTATCCTGGTGACCACCAGCAGGGAACTGGCTGAAAAGGTTTCCGAAGAAGTGGATCGCTTTGTAGAGAAGCTTTCCAGAAAAGAGATCCTGGAAAAGTCCCTGGAAAATTACGGCTACATCCTGGTCGCCGATTCCATGGACGCCGCAGTGGATACGGTCAACGCCATTGCTCCGGAGCACTTAGAGATCCTGACGGCCAACCCCTTTGAGACGATGACGAAGATCCGCAACGCCGGAGCCATTTTCCTTGGGGAATACAGTTCCGAACCGCTGGGAGACTATTATGCCGGTCCGAACCACGTGCTTCCTACCAACGGCACCGCCAAATTCTTCTCTCCTCTGGGCGTAGACGATTTTATCAAAAAATCAAGCATTGTATATTATTCCAGAGAAGCTCTGGAAAAGGCATATAAAGACATCGCCGCTTTTGCAGAGGCGGAGCATCTGACCGCCCACGCCAATTCTGTGCGGGTAAGGTTTGAAGATTAGGAGAGGGGAGATACTATGGGAAAACGGACCGCTCACGTGGTGAGAAATACAAAAGAAACGCAGATTGAAATGACCCTTGATCTGGACGGGACTGGAAAGGCGGATATCCATACCGGCATTGGCTTTTTTGACCATATGCTTGGCAGTTTCACCCGCCACGGCCTTTTTGACCTGACCCTAAGGGTGGCAGGAGATCTGGATGTGGACACCCATCATACGGTTGAGGACACAGGGATCGTCCTTGGAGAGTGCATCCGGCAGGCCGTGGGGGACAAAAAAGGGATCGTCCGTTACGGTTCCAAGATCCTTCCCATGGACGAGGCGCTGATCCTGTGCGCCCTGGACCTTTCCGGCCGTCCCTATCTCGTATGGGACCTTGACCTTGACCGGGAATACATCGGAGATCTGGAAACTGAGACGATCCGGGAATTTTTCTACGCTGTCTCTTACAGCGCGGCCATGAACCTGCACATAAAGCAGCTGGAAGGCGGAAACTGCCACCATATGGTGGAAGGCGCGTTCAAGGCCTTCGCGAAAGCGCTGGACGAGGCCGTAGGATACGACCCACGGATCACCGACGTCCTGTCAACGAAAGGAGTTTTGTGATGCAGCTTTATCCGGCGATCGATATTAAAAATGGAAAATGCGTCCGCCTGACCCAGGGGGCGTTTGATAATGAGAAAATATACGCGGATCGGCCAGAGGAAATGGCCCGTCTGTTGAAGGAAAAAGGGGCTTCTTTCCTCCATCTGGTAGACCTGGACGGAGCTCTCAAAGGGCGTTCTGTCAATGAAGGCGTGATCCGCAGGATCGTAGAGGAGACAGGGCTTCCGGCAGAGATCGGAGGCGGTATCCGCACAGCGGAAGCCGTAAAGAACATGCTGGATCTGGGGATCCGCCGCGTGATCATCGGCACAAAGGCAGTGGAACGGCCGGAATTTATGAAAGAACTGGCAGAAACCTTCGGTCCGGACCGGATCGTGGCCGGAGTAGACGCGAAGAACGGCATGGTGGCTGTGGAAGGCTGGGAAAAGATCAGCTCTGTTTCCGCCGTGGATCTGTGCCTTCAGATGAAGGAATATGGGATCCGCCATATCGTATATACGGACATTTCCCGCGACGGGATGCTTTCCGGGCCAAACGTAGAGGCCACAAAACTTCTGACAGAGCAGACCGGCCTGGACGTGATCGCCTCCGGCGGCGTATCGTCCCTGGAAGACTTAAAGGCTCTGGATCGCGCCGGGATAAGCGGCGCGATCATTGGAAAGGCCTTGTATGAAAACAGGATCGACCTGGCAGAGGCGGTCAGCCTGTTTGAAAGGTGAGGAGAAAGAGATGGAAAATTACAAAAAGCTAATACCTGGATTTTCATGTAAAAACGGGCAGGGGATCATCTGTGACAGAGGCGTGGACTATTATACCGACGATATCCTGACCCTGTGCAGATATTACAGCGATAACGGAGCGGACGAGATCTTTATTTATGACGCTTCAGAAAACGACGAGGATCACGAAAGGACCATCGGCATCATCAAGGAGATCGCCAGAACTGTAGACAGCCCGCTGATCGTCGGCGGTCGGGTACATCGTCTGGAAGACGTGAAAAAATACCTCTACGCCGGCGCAAAAGCCGCGTTCCTTGACGTAAGCATAGACGAAAATGTAGATCTGATGAAGGAAGCGGCAGACCGCTTTGGAAGCGAAAAGATCTACGCCTATCTGCCGGATATCCGATACCTTTCCCAGGCGGAAGAATACGGCCAGCTGGGAGCTTCCGTCATGATCCTGGATTCTGACCTGGTCGGAGCGGCTCCTGTGGCGGAAGATCTAAAGCGGCTGGCGGACTGTCCTCATCCTCTGATCGTATTCTGCGATGAAGATACGCCGGGGGCGCTCACCTCTTATCTGAAGATCGATGCTGTGGAAGGCGTTCTGCTTACGGTCCCAGAGGAAAAAGAAGGCTGCTGCATGAATATGAAGCAGGAGCTGAAGGCCAGAGGGATCCCTGTGGATACCTTTGAAAGCTCCGTGGAATGGAAGGATATGAAGCTGGGGCCTGACGGTCTGGTCCCTGTTATCGTACAGGATTACAAGACTTCCGAAGTCCTTATGCTGGCATATATGAACGAAGAAGCCTTTTCCCAGACCTTAAAGACCGGCCGCATGACCTATTACAGCAGGAGCCGGAAACAGCTCTGGCTGAAAGGCGAGACATCCGGCCATTTCCAGTATGTAAAAAAACTCATGCTGGACTGCGACAACGATACCATCCTTGCGAAGGTCAACCAGATCGGCGCCGCCTGCCATACCGGTTCCAGGACCTGTTTCTTCCAGACCCTGGCGGAGAGGGAATACCGGGAGACGAATCCTCTGAAGGTGTTTGAAGACGTGTACGCCATCATCTGCGACAGGAAAGAAAACCCGAAAGAGGGTTCCTACACCAACTACCTTTTTGACAAAGGGATCGATAAGATCTTAAAGAAGATCGGAGAGGAGTCTGCAGAGATCATCATTGCGGCGAAAAACCCCAATCCGGAGGAAGTAAAATATGAGATGTCCGATTTCCTCTATCACATGATGGTGCTCATGGCAGAAAAAGGCCTGCGCTGGGAGGACATCACCGAAGAGCTGGCAAATCGTTAGAAAGAAGGTTCACAGATCATGGATATTACTGAACGGTTTTTAAAATATATTTCTTATGACACGCAGTCTGCAGACGGGCAGGAGGAGATCCCAAGCACGAAAAAGCAGTTTGCCCTGGCCAGGCTGCTGGCGGATGAATTAAGGGAAATGGGAGCGCAGGACGTGACCGTTACCGATAACTGCTATGTCTACGCGGCGATCCCCTCCACGTCTTCCAGGGACGCAAAGACCCTGGGATTTATTTCCCACATGGACACGGCTACCGACTTTCCTGGAGGCCCGGTTTGTCCGCGGATCATAAAGTCCTATGACGGAGGCGCCATCGTCCTGAACGAGAAGTCCGGGCTTTCCATGAGCCCTGGAGAATTTCCTCAGCTTTCTTCCTACAAAGGTCAGGATCTTATCGTCACCGACGGAAACACCCTTCTCGGCGCGGACGATAAAGCCGGCGTAGCGGAGATCATGGAGATGGCCCGGTATTTTCTGGAAAATCCTTCCGTTCCTCACGGCCCTATAAAGATCGCCTTTACCCCGGACGAAGAAGTTGGACGGGGAGCGGATCGTTTCGATGTGCCGGGATTCGGCGCGGACGCCGCATATACAGTAGACGGCGGCGGTCTCGGAGAGATCGAGTATGAAAATTTCAACGCCGCCAGCGCAAAGATCCAGGTAAACGGGGCGAACATCCATCCCGGTTCCGCCAAGGGCAAGATGAAAAACGCCCTTCTCATGGCCATGGAACTGCAGGGGATGCTCCCTCCTTTTGAAAATCCCATGTACACCGAAGGCTATGAAGGCTTTTATCACTTAAACGAAATGAGCGGCGCCGTGGAACAGGCTCATTTAAGCTACATTATCCGCGACCACGATAAACAGAAATTTGAAGAAAAGAAAGCCTATATCCGCAGGGCTGTATCCTACCTGAACGAAAAATACGGGGAAGGCTCCTTTGTTCTGACCTTAAAGGACAGCTATTACAACATGAAAGAAAAGATCGAGCCGGATCATCTTTATCTGATCGATCTTGCCAGGTCAGCTATGGAAGAAGCCGGCGTAAAGCCAGAGGTGGTCCCTATCCGCGGGGGCACAGACGGCGCCCGCCTGTCCTATATGGGGCTTCCCTGCCCGAACCTGTGCACAGGAGGGGAAAATTTCCATGGAAAGTATGAATTTATCAGCATTCAGTCCATGGAAAAAGTAACGGACATCCTGATCCGGATCGTAAAAGGCTTTGAAAAATATTGATAAGTGAATACCCGTAACGGTTCAGCCGTCTGTCTGAACTTGTTACGAATACCCCCACTGATGTTCTCCTGTTTATTTTTTGTGGAGCATAGCGGGGGTATTTCTGCAAAAAGGAGAGAATACTATGAAGATGAAACCGAGCCTTACCGCCCTTTCCCTGGCAGTCCTGGCCGCTGCGTTATCCGGCTGTTTTCGCAGCCCGGCAGACAGCGAAAACCGGATCATAGAAGAGACGGCACAGGCAGAAACCCGCGAGATCATTGAAG
>DWZA01000063.1 GCA_019118365.1 Candidatus Lachnoclostridium stercoravium
CGTTACAAGCTTGCTTGTAAAAGCGATTTGACATATATCCTGGCGCACAGCTGAACTGTTACCTATAATCTGTACCAGTCCGGCCATGATGTCAGGCTTTCGCCCGTTTTTCTCCACAGCCGGACTATCATTATGTCTTCCCTTCCGGGGTCTTTTCCTTACTCTTCCTGCGTCTCTTCTGCTTCGCTGCACCTGCGGAACAGGTCGTCTGCCAGCAGATATTTTTTCTTCAGGGAAACCGGCTTGCCGTCTTTTGTCAGGAAGCAATGACGGGTCCTGCCAACGCACCGGACCTCTCCCGTCTCTTTATCCAGGACCGTATACTCGATCATCATACGGATCCCGTTATATTCCCGGACGATGGGAAGCACCTGGACCGTATCTCCGAAATGAGTCATGGACTTATATTCGCATCTGACGGACAGGACCGGGATAATGATCCCCTGGGCTTCCATCACATCGTAGCCCATGCCCATCTGCTCCATCATGTAGGTTCTCGCCTCTTCAAACCATCTGATATAGTTGCTGTGGTGGATGATACCCATCTGGTCGGTTTCGTAATACTGAGTCTTATGTTCGTAAGGTTTCATTTCCATAATCACATCATCCTTTCTGTTTATTTTGCAAACGAGCGGATATGCAGCCATATCCGTTCGCTCGTTGTCTGTATAAATGAAATGGATGCCTGAGGCATCCATTTACATTACGAAGTATCTGGTTGTGCTGTCCGCGGCCAGGCCGCGGGATCCAGGACTCCGGATGCCTACTTCACTAACCGGAGGTTGTCAAAGATAATATTCGCAGAGCTTCCTTCTCCGCCTGTGATCCTGGCTGATATCTTTATCATGCCCTTTCCAATGATATCTACGTCAAGGACTGCATCTTCCGTAGCCTGATTGATCCGGACTGTGCCCAGGATCTTATTCCTGTCTGTGTCATGCACGGTAATGACCACTTCTCTCGCAAGTTCTCCCCGGCTTCCCTGGGCAAGAGCGATCTTATCCGCCCTCAGGCGTACATAGCCGCTGCAGGCGTACTCGCAATAGCTGGCGCCGTTAGCTTCCACGCAGGAAAGCACCAGAGGATTTATGTAAGTCACGCCCTTTGCATCTGTAGCTGTCTCAGGAGTGCTGATATAGTAATCTGTGCTCCATGGCTCCATATTTCTCAGGTAAGAGTTCTGATCCTGGACGCTGGCCGCATCCATGGTCTGGATCGCGCCTTCATGGATCCATTTGCCTTCTACTGTCACAGTCTTTCCATCCGGCGTCTTACGGTCGGCATACATATATCCGTCCGGGCCAAAATAATAGCACTCAGCCGTTCCGTCTCCATTGCCGTCGATCCATTTCCAGCAGCTGGCCGGATACGTACCGTCTTCATTGTCATACCACCATCCGTTTGCGTCTTCCTTCCACTGTCCCGCCATGGCTGTAAAGCTCATAGCCAGGGCCATGCATCCGGCCACCGCAAAGGTGATCATCTTTTTTTTCATAAACTTTCCGCCTTTCTTCCCTGTATAAGCATGTCGATTCTGCCTACGGACTCTATACATGATATATTAACCTTTTCCAGAGAAGATAGCAATATAAAAAGAAAAAAACCTCAGAAAATTCCTGTCAGTTCCGGCCGGCATATCTTCTTGCCAGGCCAGAGCCGGACAAGAAGATGGACCTGCCGCAAAAGGTTTCTGTAAAGCCAGGCCGCAAATATGCATTTTTCGGAACTGTACAACACGAAATGCAACACGAACGAAAAAAAGCCTTGATAGATCAAGGCTTTTTAACTGCCGGCGACCGGAATCGAACCGGTACGGGAGGTAAGTCCCGCAGGATTTTAAGTCCTGTGCGTCTGCCAGTTCCGCCACGCCGGCCTCATGGATGGAGGTGGATTCGAACCACCGAAAGCATCGCTAACAGATTTACAGTCTGCCCCCTTTGGCCACTCGGGAACCCATCCATACAAGCAAGAAATAGTCTATCATAGCAGCCGGAAAAAATCAAGCATTTTCTTTTCCTTCTGCCGCATTCCAGGCATTTGTCCGGCGCTGCCTCCTTAACCCGGACCAGCCTGGACGAATCGGCAAAAGCAGGCAAAACGCCTGCTTTTGAACTCATTTTTCTGCCGCAGCCAAAACGGAGCCGGTCACTCTTCCTCATCCAGGTTTTCGTCGTCGCTATGCTCTGACAGATCCGTTTTCAGGTTACAGACAAACAGCACCGCGCTGTTGTCGCTCAGGCTCAGCTTCAGCTTTCCGCCTTCTACATTCTTTCTCAGCCTTCCTACGTTGTATCCGTAACGATACGTATACATCTTACGGAACACGCAGTGCTTATCCGTGATGCCAAGCTGCCATACCGGGATCTCAATATCCATATATTCCGCGCTGCTGTTTACCGCGATAATACACCTTTCGTCTTTATACATTCTTCCGTAAACGATCAGATTCTTCCCTGCCATCAGCGGCTTTATGGAACCTCGCCGCAAAGCGGCGCTCTCTTTGTGGATCCGGATCATATATACATGAAAGTCCAAAAGTTCCAGGTCCTCTTCTCCCCACGGATACGTCCGGCGGTTGTCTGGATCTGTCCATCCGCAGACGCCTACCTCGTCCCCGTAATAGATCGTGGGAGCGCCCGGCCAGGTCATCTGTATCAGGACTGCGGCCCGGAAAAGTCCAGGATTGACCCCCTCTGAAGCAGCTTCCGGCCCTGCGGTGGCAATACGGCCCACTTTTTTATTTGTCCTGGTCAGGAATCTGGAATGGTCGTGATTGGACAGCTCGTTCATCGCCACCTGAAGGGACTGGGTCTGCATCCGGCTCATATTATAAGCCATGGACTCAAAGAAACTCTTTCCATTCCCATCCAGAAATCCATTGTACTCGTCGCTGTGCTTTTCCATCCCCGTCAGGAACCAGGATACCGGTTCCATAAAGGCATCGTAATTCATCACCGTATCCCACTGGTCGCCCTTCAGCCAGCTGGACGGATCTCCATAATGTTCCGCCAGGATAATGGCGTTGGGATTGGCCTCTTTTACATTTCTGCGGAAATCCCTCCAGAATCTGTGATTGAACTCGCTGCTGTGGCCCAGATCCGCCGCCACGTCAAGACGCCAGCCGTCTACATTGTACGGCGGGGAAACCCATTTCCTCGCGATCTGCATCACATATTCATACAGGATCGGAGATTTTTCATAATTCAGCTTTGGAAGGGTATCATGTCCCCACCAGCCGTCGTAATCGTCATTATATGGCCATTTCCCATCGTAAAACTTAAAAAACGTATGGTAAGGGCTCGCTTCCGAGATATAGGCCCCCGGCGCATAAGTTCCCGACTTCTCATAGATCCGTTCTCTGTCCAGCCATTTGTTGAAGGAACCGCAATGGTTGAACACGCCGTCAATGATCACTTTCATGCCGCGGCGATGGATCTCCTGCACAAAGCGCGCGAAAAAAGCATTGCTGGCTTCCAGGTTCTTCCTGTCTGTGGTACGGATGATATATCTGCTGGCCTGCGCGTTGTCTTCGCAGCCTTCCTCCAGTCTGTCGCCGCCGTCTTTTACAAGGACCCCGATATGCGGGTCGATATAATCGTAGTCCTGGCAATCATATTTATGGTTAGACGGGGATACGAAAAGCGGATTGAAATAGATTACTTCCACTCCCAGGGTCTGAAGGTAGTCAAGCTTATCCCAGACGCCCTGAAGGTCGCCTCCGTAAAATCTGGCCACATCCATGGCCGCAGGAAATTCATTCCAGTCAGAAACCCTCGTGACCGGCCTGCCTATATAAACGTATTCATTTGTATCTACATCATTAAAATGATCGCCGCGGTTAAAGCGGTCGACATAGATCTGATAGATCACAGCGCCTTTCGCCCAGTCCGGCGTGTGGAACCCCGGCGTAATGCAAAAATCATAGCAGCTCTGTATATCAGACGTCACGCCCAGGCGGTTATAATAACAGACCTCCTCGCCCTTCACTATCTGGAAAAAATAATGCACTGGCTTTTTCCCGACTTTGATCTGATACTCATAATAATCAAACAGCTCGTCGGAGTCTGTCTTTATCATCCGGTTTTTCTTTGCATCCCGGCCTTCGATATAAAAAACCTCCAGGGCTTCGTCTTTAGCAGTTCTGAACCGAATAACCACCAGATTCCCGGCGTCAGGCTCTGCCGGTATCCTGTAATCCTCAGTCTCGTCTGTAAATAATGCTTCTTTATTCAATTCGGAATCCATACTGTACGCACTTTCGTTTCTTTTTTTCAAGTAAACCCATCCTGCCGCCTGATGCGGCGCCACCATATACTATTATTCTATACGATTTGCGGTGAATATACAACAGCAAACGCATTTTTTAACGAGTGTTTGTCCGCGCAGAACGGACCATAAGCCTGCCGCAGACCGCTTTTTTAGACAGCGAAAGAGCCGGCGGGGTAGCCGGCTCTTTCCAGGAGAAGGTATTTCGTTTTTATGGGGTGTAGCAAAAACTATATAATGTATTGGGGGGGTTTACGGTTATTATAGTACCACAGGTATCAAAATAAGTGTGCACAAACTTAAATTGAATTTAAAATCTTTTTTATAAAAAATCAACAAGGATCGGACGCTTGCTTTGAAAACAGGCTTTCAAATTCCTCCTGGCCGATCTTTTCCTTCTCGATCAGCAGCTGGCTGCAGGAATGAAGGACGTCTTCATGCTCCAGGATGATCTTTTTCGCCTTTTCATAGCATTCGTCGATGATCCGCTTCACTTCGCTGTCGATCTCGCTGGCCACCTTTTCGCCGTAGCTCTTTGTATGGGCCAGGTCGCGGCCGATAAACACTTCGTCCTCGTCGCTTCCGTAATTGACCATACCGATCTTATCCGACATTCCATACTGGGTCACCATGGCTCTCGCCGTCGCAGTCGCCTGTTTGATATCCTGGGATGCGCCGGTGGTCACGTCGCCGAAAATGATCTCTTCCGCGATCCTTCCTCCCAGCGCCACCATAATGTTCTGGAGCATCTTATTTTTCGAATTGAACATCTCGTCCTTTTCCGGCAGCGGCATAGTGTATCCCGCTGCTCCCATCCCTGTAGGGATAATGGAGATCGTATGGACGGGGCCTACGTCGGGAAGCACATGGAAAAGGATCGCATGGCCCGCTTCGTGGTAAGCCGTGATCTTCTTTTCTTTCTCTGAGATCACTTTGCTCTTCTTCTCCGCGCCGATCCCCACTTTTACAAAGGAGCGGTCGATATCTTCCTGGCGGATGAACTTCCTGCCCATCTTCGCAGCCAGGATCGCAGCCTCGTTCATCAGGTTCTCCAGGTCGGCGCCGGTAAATCCTGCCGTGGTCTGGGCAACGCGCTTCAGATCCACGTCCTCAGCCAGCGGCTTTTCGCTGGAATGCACCTTCAGGATCTCCTCTCTGCCCTTCACGTCCGGACGTCCCACTGCGACCTTTCTGTCAAAACGGCCTGGACGCAGGATCGCCGGATCCAGGATATCCACCCGGTTCGTCGCCGCCATAACGATGATCCCCTGGTTCACTCCAAATCCATCCATCTCTACGAGAAGCTGGTTTAACGTCTGTTCTCTCTCGTCGTGTCCGCCTCCCATACCGGTCCCTCTCCGGCGGGCAACGGCATCGATCTCGTCGATAAATACAATGCACGGAGCATTCTTTTTCGCGTCTTCAAACAGGTCCCTGACGCGGGATGCGCCTACGCCAACGAACATTTCCACAAAGTCGGAACCGGAGATGCTGAAAAACGGAACTCCGGCCTCGCCGGCTACCGCTTTAGCCAAAAGCGTCTTTCCTGTTCCAGGAGGGCCTACAAGGATCAGTCCCTTGGGGATCCTTGCGCCTACGCTGGTGTATTTCTGCGGTTCTTTCAGGAAATCCACGATCTCTTCCAGCTCTTCTTTTTCTTCCTGAAGGCCTGCGACCTTTTTGAAATTTACATTGCTGTCTCTTGTCATGCGGGCGCGGCTCTTTCCAAAGTTCATCATCTTGGAATTGGCTCCGCCGCCCCCGGCGCGCATATTCATGAACATGAAAATGCCCACAAAAACCGCTCCTGTAAGTATGATCGGAAGGACGATGTTCAGCATATAGCTCTGCTGGGGGACATTTTCCATATAATAGTCGATGCCCGCTGTCTTTAACTGCTCTTCGATCTCCCCGATATCGGAAACGTAAGCGGTGTGTTCGTCATTGTCTCCTGCCATCCTGAGGATGACTTCTCCTGTAGGCGTCTCGCTGTTGGGCCGGATCACTACTGTCTCCAGATTGTCGCTGTCCAGCATCTCCATCAGCTCACCGTGGCTCATCCTGTCTTCAAACATCTTGCCCGGAAGGGCGAGGGCCATAAAAAGCAGGAGCATCATGATCGTAAGAAAACCGAACCCTCTGTATGATTGCTGTCTCAACTGGCTGCCTCCTTATTGTTGCTCTATTACGCCAATATATGGTAAATTCCGGTAGCGCTGGTCATAATCCAGACCATAGCCTACCACAAATTCATCCGGTATAGTAAAGCAGGTGTATTTCACCTCCACCTCTTTCTTCACGCGCCTCTCCGGCTTGTCAAGCAGGGTACACAGGGTGATATCCGCCGGATGCCTCTGCTTCAGGACCTTGATCAGGTACGCCAGGGTCCTTCCGGAATCGATGATATCTTCTACAATGATCACGTGCTTTCCTTCCAGCGGTTCATCCAGGTCTTTAACGATCTTTACAACGCCGCTGGATACAGTATTTCCTCCATAACTGGATACAGACATAAAGTCCAGGGACACTGGGACTGTGATCCTCTTGGCCAGCTCGCAGGTAAAGAACACGCCGCCTTTTAATACGCAGATCAGGTGGACCGATTTTCCTTCGTAATCATGGTTGATCTGGGCAGCGACTTCGCTGATCCTCTTGTTTACTTCTTCTTCACTCAATAATACCCGTATCTTCTCCGCCATTTTTTCCTCCTTCGGCATACACTGCCTCTAAAACGGTTTTTGTATCTTCTGTGATCTTATAGTATTCGCTGATGCGATATCCTACGATCCATATGATGTGGTCCCCGTCGGCCAGCAGCGGGATCTCTCCCCGTATGTCCCGCGGGATCTTTTCATCTATCATAAAAGATTTTATGCTCTTTCTTCCGCCCCCTGTCAGGGTGATATAATCACCTGGCTTCCGGAACCGAAGGCAGGGCGTATTTTTCATTTTATCATAATCAAACCATTTCGTATACTGGTTTTTCGGGATTTTTCCGTCTTTTTTATAAGAAAAAATTTCAAAATGCATTCTGCCTTTCAGGCTTGCTGCGTCAGGTTCATCCTCCCTGTTCTGGATATCCATTTTTTCCAGGTACAGCCTTTCGTACCCTTTTCTGGCCTGCAGCCGTCCCGGAAGATCCGCCTGTTTTCCCGTCTGAGCCTGCAAAAGCCTCTGGACTGCCTGGATATGCAGGTATGTTACGTCTTTCATAGACTTTCCTGCTTCCAAAGTCATGCGGCGGATCAGATAATACTGGATGATCTCCTCTTGGCCTGACATTATGTCAATCGGAAACGAACAACAGCTCCCGCTGTCTTTTCTTCCCCATTTTTCCCACAGCCCGTCTGCTGTTTTTTCCAGAAAATCATCCGCCATAGCTATGAGGCGGCCTGCCTGGATGATATGAGCTTCCGCCTCCTGGTTGATCTCCTTTCGGACGGCAGGGAGAATGTGGTTGCGCAGTTTATTTCTCGTATATTCATTTTCCCGGTTGGTAGAATCCTCGCACCAGGATATTCCTCTGGAAATAAGAAATTCTTCTATCTCTTCCCGCTTCAGCCCGATCAGCGGCCGGATGAGGCCGTCTCTTACCGGCGGGATCCCCTTAAGCCCTTTCAGCCCGCTTCCCCGGAAAAGATTATGAAGGATCGTCTCTGCGCTGTCTCCCATGTGATGAGCAGCAGCCCCTACGGTCTTCCTCCCGGTCCGTTTTTCTGCGTCCTTTATAAGCTCATCCAGGATCTCATATCTCAGACGCCTCCCCGCCTCCTCCAGGGATAACCCGTTTTCCGCGCCGTAAGCTTTTACGTCGGCATAACGTACGGTCGCCGGCACATGCCAGCCGGCGCACAGATCTCTGACAAAATCCGCGTCCCTGTCCGCCTCCGCGCCTCTTAATCCATGGTGGAGATGGAACGCCTCCACCGTGATACCCAGCTCTTTGGAAAGCTCTTTTAGCGCCAGCAGAAGGCATACGGAATCAGCTCCGCCGGAGACTGCGGCTATCACGTGCATTCCCGGCGCAGTCATCTGATACTGGTTTATTGTATTCTTTATCGTCTTGTATATATCCATGATTTATCTCCGCTTCCATATTTTCGCCGCAAGCACCGTCATATCATCCCTTGGAAATTCAGAAAAGGACGAAGCGAACCTTAAAATATCGTCGGCCATATCCTGCGGCTGCATTTCTTTCTGTCCCTCCAGATATTCCCTCATGATCTCTTCTTTGTCCTCTCCCGGCAGGATATCCAGGATCCCGTCGCTGACCATGATCACCCAGTTTTCGTCCCACAATTTTCTGGAGATCAGCGCCGGCTCCGCCTGATTTATGATACCGGCAGGAACGCTTCCCGACTCCAGCAATTCTACGCCGTCTTCCCCGATAATAAAAGTAGCCGCCGCTCCCAGTTTCATCATTTCCAGTATCCCGGCGTGCAGATCCACGCAGGCCAGATCTACTGTGGCAGGGCGCTGCTGAGCCCCGCTGAGGAGCAGGACCGTATTTACCATTTTCAAGGCTGCTCTGGCCGAAAATCCAGTTTCCATCAGCTGGCTCACCAGGTTCACCACCCGCTCGCTTTCTTCCGCCGCCGCCTGCCCGCTTCCCATCCCGTCCGACAGGCTGATGATCACCTGGCCGGGCAGGTTTCCTGTAAAAGAATAACTGTCTCCCGACATCGTCTCGCCTGTCCGTGGAAGCGCCGCGGCGCCATATGCCATCCGGTAAACTCCCTCTTCCTGAAAACGAAAGGTAAACGGCTGGCGCGTGATGACCGCCTTGCTGTCTCTGGACGGGAGCCAGGCCCCTCCCATAACGCCGCCGACCAGCTTTGCCCCGTCTTTCGCCGTCATGCATCTTCCACTGCCGCTTTTTACTGTGACAAACAGCTCCCTCTGCCCGTTCTCGTAGGACAGGGCCAGCATTCCCTCTACTGTCATCCGGCTGGCCCGAAAAGCTTTTTTCAGCTCCGTCTCATACTTGGACGTGATGTCCTGCGCCTGCTCCATCTGGTGGGAAAACTCCTCCAGTATCACCGCCAGCTCCCGAAACTGCATGATCAGCGTGTCCCTGCTTTCAAAAAAACGGTTTTTCCAGGCAAGATTCATCGTAGCCCGCCCCAGGCTTTTGTTCAGTTCTCTCAGATATTCCTTTTTTACCCCGCACAGTTCCTGAAAGGCCTGAGGCATGTCCTCCTGTTCGATCTGCTGTTTCTGTTCAAAAGAGCGGATCAGATAGTACAGAAAATAGCTGTCTTTCTGTATGCAGTCCCTGTAGATCCCGCATTTTTCACAGCTGCCGCATACCAGCAGCGCCGCCGCGTTCACCGCGGCCAGCCCGTCTTCTTTTGTCAGCGTTCTGTCTTTCCCGCTCTCTTCTTCGCAGGACTTTGCCAGTTCTCCAAGGGAAAGAGCCATATCCCCAAGCCGCTTTGCCGTGTATATATTTACATCCGCCATATCCCGGTATATCGTTTTCCTTCTTAACACAAAAAATCCCTCCTAACCTGCATAATTTTCATTATATACAGGCGGAAGGGAAATATTTGTCAGATTCGCCATAAGAAAAATAAAAATCTTGCGACAAGCCTACTGCGGATTCGACGGTTTCAAAAGGATCTCGTCTTCCTTTACCATGCCAAGCTTCTCCTTGGCGATCTTCTCTATGTACTGCTTTGTCTGGACATAGACGCGCTCTTCCTCCAGTTTAGCCGACCGCTCCAGTTCCTGGTCATACTGCGCCTGAAGGCTGTCGTAACGCGCTTCGTACTCCTGAGCCTTTTCCCTCAACGTAGCGCTTCGGATATTGACCACGACAGCAAGGCTGCCGACTACCAGAGTGATCCCGATAATCGCCATCCTGTTACCCCATTTATCTTTTCTTTTTCTTCTGGATTTCGCGCCGTTTCTCATATCCTCACCGCTTTTTACTGCTTGAACTGTTATCTTTTATTGTAAAATACTTTTTCAGTTTTTTCAAGCGTTTCGCCAAAACTCTGCTGAATAATCTGTCGTACAGGACCATACCTGCGAATACGCCCGCTATGGCATAAGCCCTCAGTTTTCCGTCGTTCTGCCCGTAGAGGAGGCCAAAGGTCATGACCCCTGCGTAAAGCCAGTATATGATGTCCTCGATCCCCACAGCCAGGCTTCCGTGGCGGACCAATGCCCTCAATATCCGCAGGATATCATAGCTGAACATAAGGAACGCGCCAAGGGCCAGACTCATATACAGCAGCTTAAGCTGGTATGCGATAAACGCCGTCATTTGAACAACCTTGAGAGAAGGGAGGCGCCTGACCTGCGGTATGCCTCGTTGGAAGAATAAACCAGGCTGTCAATGGTCCCGTCCACATCCACTTCGCCCTTTTCCAGCGTCAGCCGGCTTACATGAAGATCTTTGCCTTTCATCGTAAGCAGTCCCATATCCGTATCAAGGACGATCTGATTCTCGTCAAAGGACACCACATCCTGCAGTCCGGTAATGGTGCAGGAGGAGCGGTTGACCATAGTCAGTTTATGGGGCCTGGCCGTCATTTTTTCTTCCATAACAAAAAACCTCCTCATACATTGCTGTTTATAAATGTATGAGGAGATGTTTTCTTTTATGCCTGATATCGTCCTGTCAGGTCACAGGTATCTGTACAGTTCCTTGGCTTCGTCTTTTTTTACAGTTTCCTGTACGTCCAGCACTTCCACCTTTACTGATCTGGTGCCGAACTGGATCTCAATGATGTCGCCGTTCTTTACATCATAAGACGCTTTCGCGCTCTTGTCATTGACCAATACCCGGCCTGCATCGCAGGCCTCGTTGGCAACAGTCCTCCGTTTGATCAAACGGGATACTTTCAAAAACTTATCCAGTCTCATGGATTACTGATTCACCATATCCTTTAATGCCTTGCCTGGTTTGAACTTTGGAGTTTTGGAAGCAGCGATCTTCATCGGCTCGCCTGTCTTAGGATTTCTTCCTTCTCTCTCTTCTCTTGTAACAACCTCAAAGTTACCAAAGCCAACTAACTGGATCTTCTCGCCTTTTACTAACTCTTCTGCTACTACGTCAGTGAAAGCCTTTACAGCCTTCTCAGCATCTTTCTTGGAAAGTTCTGCCTTCTCAGCTACTGCTGCGATCAATTCTGTCTTGTTCATTCTTATTTCCTCCTAGAACATACCGAAAGCCTGTCATCAGGCCTCCAACGCTGTTTTCTTACAACGGTCCGTACTGGTGTCTTCTCCACGCTCTGCACCGTTGTTCTATACTCTATCATTTATATCTGTTTCTCCTGTATTTGTCAAGGTTTTTTGCCTTTTTCACTTTTTTTTAATTCCTGCCACAAGGCGTTGCATTCTTCCGCTGAATCCAGCTTCAGATCTCCGAATACATGGGGGTGGCGGTACACCATTTTCCGGCATATTCCGTCGATCACATCGTCTATAGTAAACAGCCCCTTTTCCTCCCCGATCTGGCTGTAGATCATCACCTGGAACAGGACGTCCCCCAGTTCCTCGCACAGGTTCTCCATGTCCTTATGGTCGACTGCTTCCATGACCTCTCTGCTCTCATTGTCCAGGTACTGTTTCAGGCTCTCGAAGGTCTGTTCCCTGTCCCAGGGACAGCCTTTCTCCGGATCTCTGAGCTTTGCTATGATACCCTTCAGTTCTTCAAATGTATACATATGTACCGTTCTCCTTTTTGCTTTCTGATACCATCCTATCACATATCAGGAAAATAGCAACCGTCCGGCCCCTTATCTTTTGGTTTTTGTCCCATCCAAAAAGGCAGGAAGAGCCGCTCTGCCCTTCCTGCCCTCTTTCAGGCTTTACTCATCCTTCCATCTGACGTCCCAGAAATCCTGCTGCAGTGGTCACCAGCTTGATCTCCGCGTCCCCGAATTTGACCCGCGGTTCCTTGCTGAGAAGGATCACTGCGCCGATGGCATCTCCTTCGCATATGATCGGCGCGACCACCTGGGCAGTGATCCCCTCCGGCTCTTCTGTTGTGATCGGAATATAAGCTCTGTCGTCCCCTGAAGCGTTGATCACCGACCTCTCGGAGATCGCCTGCTCCAGCTGGTGGCTGATATTTTTTTGAAGCATATCCTTTTTGGAGCCTCCGGCTACAGCGATCACCTGATCCCGGTCCGTGATGCATACCATCCTGCCCGTCGCCTGGGCCATGGCGTCTGCATACTGTGCTGCAAACGCGGTCAGTTCGATCATTGGAGAGTATTTTTTCAAAATGATCTCGCCCTCTCTGTCTGTAAATATCTCCAGAGGCGTACCTTCCCTGAGCCTTAAGGTCCTGCGGATCTCCTTCGGTATGACAACTCGCCCCAGATCATCGATTCTTCTCACTATACCCGTAGCTTTCATAAATAAAATTCCTCCATTTTACTTTCTGACATTTATCCTTCATGTTGTCGGTAAATGTAGTATTTGTAAAAAGGGGGAATTTATACTTTGATATGCAGTCCTGAAACGCTTCCATTTAAGCGGCTTCCGCATTTTGGGGCGCAAACCGCAGGCTACAGACATTTCGGACAGGCTTTAAAGATAACTGTTGATATGGTATACTAGTAGTAAAATTCCAGTTCAGGAGGTGTCAGAGTTGGGTTTTTTCAAGAATCTTTTTTTCCGTTCCAAGCACACGCAGCAGCCGGACGGCAATGATACTGCCCTGCCCGTTTCTGCCGCTTCCGCCGCGCCGTCCGAGCAGGCGGAAACTCAGAGCGGAGAGGCCTGCCCTCTTCCTGAAGAACTTGAAAAGGAACCGGAAACTGAAATACCCGTTTCCGGGCCAGAACCAGATAAGCCTATATCCGCGCCCAGGATCCACCCTGCTGCCTGGCAGGTAGCGGACTGCATAGAAACCGAATATGCTTCTCCAGAGCTTTGCGTCAGAGGCTTTGCCGAAGCCCTGGAAATGAATCCCACATACCTGTGCAGGATCTTTCGCGCCTCCTATCAGATGTCCATCAACGACTATATCAACCGTACCAGGATCCATCACTCTCTGGAATACCTGGAAGAAACAGATATGCCTGTGGAAGACATCGCGCGGGCAGTAGGATTTGAAAATACAAAATACTTTTTTGTGCTTTTTAAGAACATCATGGGCACCACGCCCCGCCACTACCGGATATCTTTCCGGACAGGGATGCAGTAGCCCGTTTATGGCCTAGCGGCCTCCGTTGGCTACTTCCAGGTGCACGCTCTTACCGCGTATCTTCGCGTGCTTCATCGCTTTTAAGACGATCTCGGCGCATTCTTCCGGAACATCAACAAAGGTATAATTATCAAACATGTCGATGCTTCCGATCAGGCTTCCGGCCATTCCGGATTCTCCGGCGATCGCTCCCAGGATATCTCCTGGACGTACGTTCTGGCTCTTTCCGATATTTACAAACAAACGGGTCATTCCAGCTTCTCTGCTGCCTCTTCCATTCCGTCTGGAGCCCCAGTCGTCTCCGCCGCGGCCGCGCCTTCCGTCGCGCCCCCGTCTTCCGTTTCTTCCGCCCCTGCCATAATCGTCCAGATCATCCAGAGAACGGGCTACTGTAAAGTCGTCGATCACGTCCTCGTCCGAATCCCCCATAGCCATTTTCAGAAGAGCCGCCGCAAGATCCATGGATGTATAATCCTCCTCCAGAAGCTTCTTCTCAATAATGTTGATGACTCCGGCAAGATCTGTGCTGTTGATCACTTCTGTTACCTCGTCCATGATCTTTTCCACGCGGATCGTAGTGATGTCGTCCAGGGACGGGATCTGCTGCGGAATGATCTTTGTCTTGCAGTAACGCTGGATATCGCGGAGCTTGTAGACTTCCTTTCCTACAACAAGGCTGAATGCTTTTCCTTCCCTGCCCGCTCTTCCGGTCCTGCCGATACGATGCACATAATACTCGTCATCCTGAGGGATATCATAATTAAATACTGCTTCTACATCGTCTACGTCAATTCCTCTTGCCGCCACATCCGTAGCTACCAGGATCTCGGTCTTTCCATTGCGGAAGCTGTTCATGACCCTGTCTCTCTGAACCTGCTTCAGATCTCCATGAAGCCCTTCTGCAAAATATCCTCTTCCCTGGAGTTCCTCTACCAGTTCATCCACCTGCTTCTTTGTATTGCAGAATACTACAGAAAGCTTCGGCGCGTACATATCCAGAAGGCGGCACATAACCTCAACCTTATTCTTAGGCTTTACTTCGTAATAATACTGAGTTACTTTCGGTACCGTCAGCTCTTTTTTCACCACTTTTACTGTCTGCGGATCCTTCTGGAATTTCTTTGCGATCTGAGCGATCGCCTGAGGCATGGTAGCGGAAAACATGACTGTCTGCCGTTCTTGCGGCAGCTGGCTTAAGATCGTTTCCATATCCTCTAAAAATCCCATATTCAGCATCTCGTCCGCCTCGTCCAGGACTACTGTATGGATATCTTCTGTTTTTATAGTATGTCTTCTCATATGATCCATAACGCGGCCCGGCGTTCCGATGATCACCTGAGTACCGCCTTTCAGGGAACGGATCTGCTTTACGATCTCCTGCCCGCCATAAACAGGAAGGACCTTGATCCCGTGCATATATTTTGCCAGGCGGCGGATCTCCTCGGCCACCTGGATCGCCAGTTCCCTTGTAGGGCAAAGGGCGATCGCCTGCAGCTTTTTATTCTTCGGATCGATCTTTTGCAGGAGCGGGATTCCGAAAGCCGCCGTCTTTCCCGTACCCGTCTGAGCCTGGCCGATAATGTCCTTTCCCTCCATCTGCAGAGGGATCGCCTGAGCCTGGATAGGAGATGCCTCTTCAAATCCCATATCTTTTACCGCTCTTAAAATCTTTTCATTTAAACCTAATTCGTCAAATCTGATATTATCCATTTACCTTACTATCCTCTTTCCATATCTGGGCTTGCGCCCTCCTTGTTCATATTTTTCTGCTTTCAAATATATGTTTATTCCTGCGCTGTTTCACAAAAAAAGAGGATTACAGGCACGGTTCAGGGCCTTTCATCCTCTTTTAGCGTACAGTCTAAAACTATAACAAAACTTTAACTTTATGTCAAGCAGATCGCTTCAGCTTCTTTTGATAAAATCCGTATGGCACTTTGGACAGTGGATGCTGACTTTCCCTCTCCCTCTGGGGATCCGTATCTTCTGGCCGCAGTTAGGACACTGGTAAATATGATAATGTATCGTCTGATCGCTCTTAAATTTCCATCGTCTCAAAGCCTCTGTCACCCGAAACCTCCATTTAAAATACAGATCATTTTCCCTCTGGCGTTTTATGTGGTCTTTTGAAAGCATCCTTGCATAGCAATAAGCCAGAAGCGCGATCTCCGCAAACCACAGGATATCTGACCGGACAAATATGTTCAGAGCAATGATCCCGATCACGATCCATAAAAGGAATCGTCCCAGATGATCCATGCCATAACGGCCTGCCATAAATCTCTGCAGTTTATTTCGGAAACTGTTCATATATCGATTTTCCTTTCTGTCTCATATCGCCCTTGGGCCGCTCACACCTTGAAGCGGTAGCCTACGCCCCATATGGTCTCGATATATTGCGGCTTCGCCGTATTAAACTCGATCTTCTCCCTGATCTTCTTGATATGTACGGTCACCGTAGCGATATCTCCGATGGACTCCATATCCCATATCTTGCTGAACAGCTCTTCTTTGGTAAATACGTGATTTGGGTTCTGGGCCAAAAATGCCAATAGGTCAAATTCCTTGGTAGTAAAGTTCTTCTCCTCGCCGTTGACCCATACGCGCCTTGCCGTCTTGTCGATCTTCAGTCCGCGGATCTCGATAATATCATTTGCCGGCATGCCGCTTCCGATCAGCCGCTCATAACGGGCCAGGTGAGCTTTTACCCTGGCTACCAGCTCGCTTGGGCTGAATGGTTTCGTAATATAATCGTCCGCGCCCAGACCCAGGCCGCGGATCTTGTCAATATCCTCTTTTTTAGCCGACACCATGATGATAGGCGTATTCTTTACTTCCCGCACCCTGCGGCAGATCTCAAACCCATCCACGCCAGGAAGCATAAGGTCCAGGATGATCAGATTAAAATCTTCTCCCAGGGCTCTCGCCAGCCCTTCGTCTCCATCGTTGGCGATCTCAACTTCAAAACCGCTTAACTCCAGATAATCCTTTTCCAGTTCAGCGATGCTCTCTTCATCTTCTACGATCAAAATCTTACTCATCGTGTATTACCTCCTGATATTTTCTCAGAACAAAGTGGATCTCTGTTCCGATCCCTTCTTTACTTGTAGCCCAGATCCGTCCTCCATGATCCTCAATGATCTTTTTCACGATGGACAGGCCGATCCCGCTTCCGCCTTTAGACGAATTTCTGGAAGAATCCGTCCTGTAAAATCTGTCGAATATATTAGGCAGATCCCTGGCGGCGATCCCTTTTCCGTTGTCTTCGATCTCTACCTGGATAAAATCTCCCACATCCAGGATACGGATATTGATGATCCCTTTCTTTTTATCCATATATTTTACAGAATTGCCGATAATATTATTGATCACGCGCTTCATCTGCTCCGCATCGGCAATGACCACCACGTCTTCGTCCACATAATTAAAGTACCCAAGTTCGATCCCCCTGGCATCCATATCCAGGCCGACTTCTTCTACGCAGTCTCCGAAATAGCTGGCCACGTTGATCTTGGAAAATGTATATGGGATCTTATTGGTATCGATCTTGGAATAAAAGGTAAGTTCGTCGATCAGGCGGTCCATATCGTTGGCTTTATTGTAAATAGTGCGGATATATTTGTCCAGCTTTTCCGGCGAGGACGCCACCCCGTCCATGATCCCCTCTACATATCCTTTTATCGCCGTGATCGGCGTCTTCAGATCGTGGGAAATGTTGCTGATCAGTTCCTTATTTTCTTTATCATACTGGATCTTCTCTTCCTGGGACTCCTTAAGCCGCATGCGCATCTCTTCAAAGTTCTGGCAAAGCTGCCCGATCTCATCGTCCTCTTCCACTTCCAGGGTAAAGTCCAGATTGCCGTCCCGGATCTTCTTAGTCGCTTCCTGGAGGCTCCCCAAAGGTCTTAAAATGGAGCTGTAGATCCAGAGCATCAAGGCGCAGCCTGTAAAGATCAGGATCAGGACCCCGGAAATGACCATTTCAAAAAGGAGGGACTTTACTTCCGGCATCAGCTCGTCTACCCGCGAGATGATAAAAAGACTTCCCTCGTCTCCATCTCCATATTCAAAATCCATCTGTTTTACCAAATGCTGGCTGTCTCCGTCCAGATAAATGCCGCCTTTGATATCCGCGCTGCCGGCGCCAAATTCCGGAAGCTGCTTAAAAATGTCGTCGCCCTTTTCTACAGCATTGGGATCTATGAAAATGAGGTCCGCTCCCTTGCGCACGATCAGATACGCATATTTTTCTAACAATTCTTCATTCAGCGAAGACAGGAAAGCCTGATCCTCAAACAGATCCGGCGTGCTCTCCATCTGCCGGCGGATATCTCTCTGGAGCTGCTGCGTAAGGCGGTTGAACATCTGCATGGAATTGCCTGAAAACAGATCGATCTGTTCCGACAAGCCGTAATTTTTTCGTATGATCTCCGTCTGATAGCCGCTGATTCCCACAAAAGCCATATAGATCAAAAGCATGGGAACGACTGTAACCGTAAGAAACGATACGGCAAGACGCGTCCTTAATTTCATACAGCATTCCTCCTCTCCAAATACCCGCTCCGGGGATATCTGCGGCCCGGATCTGTTTTTTAACGCCTGACGGCGTTACCGGGCTGGCGCAGGTATGACTCGCACTAGGCTCGAAAACACCTCGCCAAGTGCTCCTATTATACCGTGTCCACTATAACTCGTGGAACACCTCGTTAAGGGGACAGGTATGACTCGCACTAGGCTCGAAAATACCTCGCCAAGTGCTCCTATTATACCATAGTTCCTTGCGATGATTTATAAAACAATTCTAAATTTTAAGTTTTCACAGAAAAAACAAACTTTCTTCACATTTTCCCTGTATAATAAATTTCGAAAAGGACATTCCTTTTCACATATACACTTTTCATTTCCGGCCAGCAAGACTCCCCATCTTGCTGGCTCTCCTTTTTTACTTATGAAGATTGCGCATTGATGCGGCTGCTGTTTTCTTGTTCAGAAAAAGGGCCCCGCTTTACAGCGGAGCCCTTTGTTTGATTCCTTAATATTATTCGCCAAATACAGCCTTATAGTCAGCCTGGAATTTAACGATACCCTGATCGGTCAGAGGATGCTTTGTCATCTGAACCAGAACCTTGTAAGGTACTGTTGCGATATCAGCGCCAGCCTTAGCACAGTCGATCACATGGATCGGATGTCTGATGCTTGCTGCGATGATCTCTGTTGTGATGTCGTGCATCATGAAAATCTCTGCGATATCCTTGATCAGGTCGATACCTGGTGTAGAGATATCGTCCAGACGTCCCAGGAACGGGGAAACGAAGGTTGCGCCTGCTCTTGCTGCCAGAAGAGCCTGAGCTGCGTTGAAGATCAGTGTTACGTTTGTCTTGATTCCTTCAGAGCTTAAAACCTTAACTGCCTTTAAGCCTTCTGTTGTCATAGGGATCTTAACAACCATGTTCGGATGGATAGCTGCGATCTCGCGTCCTTCCTTGATCATGCCTTCTGCATCTGTTGTAGTAGCCTTTACTTCGCCGCTGATCGGTCCATCAACGATAGAAGCGATCTCTGCGATAACCTGGTTGAAATCTCTGCCTTCTTTGGCAATCAGAGATGGGTTGGTCGTAACGCCGCAGATGATTCCCATATCATTGGCCTGTCTGATTTCGTCAACATTGGCTGTGTCGATAAAAAATTTCATGTTAATCATTCCCCTTTTTCGATTTTTTCCGTTTTGAAACGCCGTGAAACAATCTGGAAAACGTCGAAACAGTTAGTAACATTTGCCAAATTACTTCTCGGTTTCAACCCGGTTTTCAGGAATAATTATACCATACAATTTTAATTTTGTGAATATTTCTTTAAAATTTCTGCCTTATCTGTTTTTTCCCAAGGAAGGTCAAGATCGTTTCTTCCAAAGTGCCCGTAAGCGGCCGTCTGCTTGTAGATCGGGCGGCGCAGATCGAGCATCTTGATAATGCCTGCCGGACGGAGATCGAAATTCTCCCGGATGATCTCTACC
>DWZA01000064.1 GCA_019118365.1 Candidatus Lachnoclostridium stercoravium
GGAACGCCTATCGAACATCAAGTGATACATGATTTTGAGAAGATCCGTACCGACGAAGAGGTCCGGATCGTAGTAGAGACGATGGGAGGCTTAAATCCGGCGTATCCATGGGTAAAGGCCTGCCTGGAAGCGGGAAAACATGTAGTCACATCCAATAAAGCCCTTGTGGCTGCCCACGGCACGGAGCTTCTGCAGATCGCCAGGGAAAAGAATGTGAATTTCCTTTTTGAAGCCAGCGTGGGAGGCGGCATTCCGATCATCCGACCGATCTACCGCTGCCTGATGGGAGAAAAGATCGAAGAGATCACAGGTATCCTGAACGGGACTACGAATTATATACTGACCAAGATGGATCGGGAAGGAGCGTCTTTTGACGATGTATTGAAAGAAGCTCAGGCATTGGGATATGCGGAGAGAAATCCTGAGGCTGACGTGGAAGGACACGATACCTGCAGGAAACTGGCGATCCTGACAGCTATGGTCACAGGAAAAGAAGTAAATTACGAGGATATCCATACGGAAGGAATCACAGGCATTACGGCGGAAGACTTTAAGTACGCGAAGAAGATCAACGCCTCTATCAAGCTTTTCGGTTCCAGCCGGATCGAGAGCGGAAGCGTCCATGCGTGGGTCGCTCCGATCCTTATCGGACCGTCCCATCCGCTTTTTGCAGTAAACGATGTATTTAACGGTATCATGGTCCGCGGAAATATGCTTGGCACTACGATGTTTTACGGAAGGGGCGCAGGAAAGCTTCCTACGGCCAGCGCGGTAGTGGCGGATATGATCGAAGCGGCCCAGAATCCGGATAAGAATATTCCTATGGGATGGCAGCCGGTAAAGCAGACGATCGCTCCTATGAACACGTCGTCCTGCCGTTATCTGGTAAGGATCAGCGGTACTGCGGAAAAAGAAGGAAAAGAAGCAGAAAAGGCGTTTGTGAACGTCCAGATCGTAGAAGCGGGAATAGACGGAGAATTTGCCGTCCTTACAGGAGAGATGACAGAAGAAGCGTTCAGCCGTTCAAAAGAAAGCCTGCCGGTGATTAAATTTATCCGGGCAGAATTGTGATCAGGAAAATGACAGATCAGATCATCGAATTTATAAGCACATTGTTCGGGCAGGGCTTTCCCTGCCTGTTTCATCTGGTAACGGGGCTGTACTGTCCAGGCTGCGGCGGTACAAGAGCGGTCCGCTACCTGCTCCATGGCCAGCTGGGAAAAAGCCTGTTTTACAATCCGGTGGTCCTTTACGGGGCCATCGTCCTGGTAGCAGAAGCAGTCACATGGATCCTGTCAAAGATCCTGAAAAAGCCGGGTCTGTACCTGGCCAGGTATAATCTGTTCCTGCTGATCGGCCTGGCTGTCCTGGGGGCCAACTGGATCTTTAAAAATTATATGCTCATAGCGAAAGGGATCGCGCTGATCCCCTGATAAAACGCTGCACGGGCGCTTATTGTCTGATACTTCGAGAGGGTATCGCAAGATCATAGATTAGATGATCGAGCGATGCCCTCGCTCTGTTTCGCTCAAAAAATAGAGCTGCTGCTCCAGTAGATCATTGATCATACTACTTTTGCAGCAGCTCTCTGCAGTCATAACAGACTTTTAAGATCCGGTCTATGAAACGGATCCAAGGGTTCCCAGAAGGTCCTGATAATGCTGGAACATCTCATTGTAAATAGGTCCCATGACAGGGTTCTCCAGGACTACCTGATATACATAGACAACACAGCCAAAGACGATCAGGCTTAAAACAATAGCAGCGATACCTGTCGCCATACCGATAGCAGTCTGTATATTCCGTTTTCCCTGCTGCCTGGCCAGAAGGGAGAGAGTGATGGCAATGGCGCCTATGGGAAACTGGATCAAAGGGGACAGGCAGAAGAAAATGCCTATGATCCCGGAGATCACAGAAAAAAGGGCCATGGTATCAGCCGGCGTCCGGTGGACCGTCGGCATATCCCGGCGTTCGTCGTCTTCATTTAAGTGGTTCATTGGTTCCATGAAAATTCCTCTGTTTCCTAATAAATGTTTATCCTGCAGATCGTAACAACTGCTATCCATCTTAGCACGAAAAGGAAATATTGTCTAGACGTCCCCACAGTTTCGCTATATAATAGTAACAGTTCAGCCATGCGCCAGGATATATGACAAAGAGCGTTACAAGCTTGCTTGTAAAAGCGATTTGGCGTATATCCTGGCATAGGGATAACATCCCAGGCTTCCCTCCGGCACATTCTGTGCCGGAGGGAAGATACACGGCTGAACTGTTACTATTATGGTGATAGTTTAGCCGCAGCTTACGGCGCATATGCGCCGTAAGCAGACGGGAACGGGGATTTCTTGGAGGTTAAGATATGGACATAATTGAAGTGCTGAAGAATGAACTGCAGGTAAACCGCAGCCAGGTAGAGGCGGCGGTGAAACTGATCGACGAGGGCAACACGATCCCGTTTATTGCCCGCTACAGGAAAGAGGCCACAGGATCCTTAAATGACGAAGTGCTCCGGAACCTGGATGAAAGACTGAAATATCTGAGAGGTCTGGAAGAAAAAAAGGAACAGGTCCTTTCTTCTATCCGGGAACAGGACAAACTGACGCCGGAGCTGGAAGAAAAGATCAAAAACGCCATGACTATGGTCGCAGTTGACGATCTGTATCGCCCCTATCGTCCCAAACGGCGCACGCGGGCTATGATCGCAAAGGAAAAGGGGCTGGAACCCCTGGCAGATCATATTATGCTGCAGATGGCAAAAGAACCGCTGGAGAAGACAGCGGAAAATTATATATCAGAAGAAAAAGGCGTAGGAACCATACAGGAAGCTCTGGACGGAGCAAAAGATATACTGGCGGAGCGGATCTCAGATAATGCGGAATACCGTACTTATATCCGCAGGACGACCATGGAACAGGGTATGATCCAGTCGTCTGCAAAAGAAGAGGGAAAAGAATCGGTTTACGAGATGTATTACGACCATGAGGAACCGGTGAAAAAGTGCGCGGGCCACAGGGTCCTGGCTCTGAACCGGGGGGAGAATGAAAAGATCCTTACAGTAAAGATCGCCGCTCCAAAAGAACAGATCCTTCGGTATCTGGAAAAACAGGTGATCGTCCGCGACAATCCCTACACTGCGCCGGCGCTGAAGGAGGCGGTGGAAGACAGCTACGACCGTCTGATCGGTCCAGCTATTGAGAGGGAAGTGAGGAACTCCCTGACAGAGGCAGCGGAAGAAGGGGCGGTAAAAGTATTTGGAAAAAATCTTGAGCAGCTTCTTATGCAGCCGCCGATCACCGGACGGGTAGTCCTTGGATGGGATCCGGCTTTCCGGACCGGCTGCAAGCTGGCGGTCGTTGACAGCACGGGGAAAGTCCTGGACACAGTGGTGATCTATCCTACGGCGCCTCAGAATAAGGTAGAAGAGGCAAAAAAAGTTTTAAAGAACCTGATCAGGAAATATCACATTTCCCTGATCTCCGTAGGCAACGGCACAGCCTCCAGAGAATCGGAGCAGGTGATCGTAGAGCTTTTAAAAGAGATCGACGATCCGGTGCAGTATGTGATCGTAAACGAGGCCGGCGCTTCCGTATATTCGGCCAGTAAGCTGGCGGCAGAAGAATTTCCGGACTTCGACGTAGCTCAGAGAAGCGCGGTTTCCATTGCCAGGAGGCTGCAGGATCCTCTGGCAGAGCTGGTGAAGATCGATCCAAAGTCTATCGGCGTCGGGCAGTACCAGCACGACATGAACCAGAAACATTTAAGCGACGCTCTTCAGGGCGTAGTGGAAGACTGTGTAAATAAAGTGGGAGTGGACTTAAATACAGCTTCTGCTTCTCTGCTGGAGTACGTTTCCGGGATCAATAAGACCATTGCGAAAAACATTGTTTCCTACCGGGAAGAAAACGGCGCTTTTACAGACAGAAAACAGCTGCTAAAGGTGGCTAAACTTGGGCCGAAGGCCTTCGAGCAGTGCGCAGGATTTACCAGGATCCAGGGCGGGGACAATCCGTTAGACAGCACGTCGGTCCATCCGGAAAGCTACAAGGCTGCCGCCGCGCTTTTAAAGAAGCTGGGATACAAGCCGGAAGATATTACTTCGGGAGGTTTAAAGGAGCTGGGCAAAAAGATCCATGATTACAAAAAGCTGGCTTCGGAGCTGGACATTGGAGACATTACGCTGAAGGACATCGTCAGAGAACTGGAGAAGCCGGCCCGCGATCCCCGCGACGAGATGCCGAAGCCGATCCTTCGTACGGACGTCCTGGAAATGAAGGACTTAAAAGAAGGAATGGTACTAAAAGGCACGGTAAGAAATGTGATCGATTTTGGAGCATTTGTGGATATCGGAGTCCATCAGGACGGCCTGGTCCACATTTCCCAGATGACAAAGCGCTACATCAAACATCCTCTGGAAGTGGTAAAAGTAGGAGACATTGTAGAGGTAAAGGTGCTGTCTGTAGATATGGCAAAGAAAAGGATTTCCCTGACCATGCTGCTGTAGGAGCGCCGGAAAGGAACAGGGACTATGGTTATAGAAACATACGGAGCGGACGAGACGTTCGCTTTGGGAGAACGGATCGGAAGGAATGCGCAGAAAGGGGAAGTATACTGTTTAAACGGCGACCTGGGAACGGGGAAGACCGTATTTACCCAGGGATTTGCAAAAGGCCTTGGCATCCAGGGACCGGTAAACAGTCCTACCTTTACGATCCTGCAGCAATATGATGACGGAAGGCTCCCGCTGTATCATTTCGACGTCTACCGTATCGGAGATGTGGAAGAGATGGAGGAGATCGGCTATGAGGACTGCTTTTACGGAGAGGGCGTAAGTCTGATCGAATGGGCGGGCCTGATCGAGGAGATCCTCCCGGAGCATGTGATAACGATCCGGATCGAAAAAGATACGGAAAAGGGATTTGATTACAGAAAGATTACTGTGGAGGGGAAAAATGAGGATTTTAGGGATTGAAAGCTCTTCACTGGTGGCTTCTGTGGCGGTAGTCACCGACGACACAGTGACGGCGGAATATACCGTCAATTTTAAGAAAACCCATTCCCAGACGCTGCTGCCTATGCTGGACGAAGTGGCAAAGATGATCGAACTGGATCTGGATACGATCGATGCCATTGCTGTTTCCGGAGGACCAGGTTCTTTTACCGGACTCAGGATCGGTTCAGCTACAGGAAAGGGGTTGGGGCTGGCTTTAAAAAAGCCTTTGATCCATGTGCCGACAGTTGACGGCCTGGCTTACAATATGTGGGGATATGCGGGACTGGTATGCCCGATCATGGATGCCAGAAGAGGACAGGTATATACTGGGATCTACCGCATGAAGGACGGGATGGAGATCTTAAAAGAACAGTGCCCTATGGATATGAAAGAGCTGGCGGCCCAGCTGAATGAAATGGGCGAAAGGGTAGTATTTTTGGGAGACGGGGTACCTGTGAACAAACAGGCGATCCAGGAAACGATGACCGTTCCTTTTGAATTTGCGCCCGCCCATATGAACCGCCAGAGAGCAGGAGCGATCGCCGCGCTGGGAGCGATCTATTACAGCCAGGGAAAGGTGGAGACGGCGGCGGAGCACAAGCCGGACTATCTGCGCAAATCCCAGGCGGAGCGGGAACGGAGCAACCAGCTTTTAAAAGGCGATAAAGGCATGGAGGGATGAGCCGGTGGAAGATAAAAAGCACACAGTCACAGCTTTTACAGTCCGCAGGATGGCTTTGAGCGACGCAGAGAAGGTAGCAGAGTTGGAAAGGCTCTGCTTTTCTCTTCCCTGGTCGAAAAGACTGGTGGAGGAGTCTGTAAGCAGCCCTTTTGATACAGGTTTTGTGCTTGAACAGGGCGGAGAGATCCTGGCTTACGGCATTTTGAGCATTGTGGCGGGGGAGGGGGAGATCCAGCGGATCGCGGTCCTTCCGGAGCAAAGGAGAAGAGGCCTGGCCAGTAAAGTGATGGAAGCTATGAAAGACTATGCCATAGAACAGAAAGCAGAATCGATACTCCTGGAGGTGAGACAGAGCAACGAAGCGGCCAGAAACCTTTATAAAGCGTGGGGATTTTGCGAGGAGGGGATCCGGAAAGGTTATTATTCCGATCCAAAGGAAGACGCGATCCTTATGGGGCTGCGCGGTCTTTGAAACATTTACCACTTAAAATCGCCGTATTTTCGACTATAATGTAGGGGTACCCGGACAGCCGGATTCTCTGCATGAAGGCGGAAAGGCCAAAATCCAGAATAAAGGAAGTGACAGCGAAGCGGCCGGAAAGAGAAAGGTGAGGATAAGATGAGAAGGTACAGAAACGGAGGAATGCTGGAAACTGTGATCTGCAACTGCTGCGGAAAGAAAATGGTAGTTGAAAACGGGATCCTCCGGGAAGGCGCGATCTCCATCGACCATATGTGGGATTATTTTTCCGAAAAAGACGGAGAGGTCCATCATTTCGACCTGTGCGAAGGCTGTTATGATGAGATCGTCAGCCAGTTCCGGATTCCAGTGGAGCGGGAAGAACAGACAGAACTGTTCTGAAGAAAAAAGCCCGGACGTATAGAAACTGCGTCCGGGCTGACCCGTAACAGCGAAAAAGGCTGCTGCCCAGAAGGACAGCGGCTTTTTTCATATATGGCGATGCCGACGTAAGCGACATGTCCGCTTCGCAGGAAAGTAAAAAATAAAGTTTTAACAGTTGATTCATGGAAGTGGTTTGTGCTATGATTCCAGATAGACGTTGGCCTGGCTCCGGAAAAAGACAGTACGGCGCCGCGCAGACAGCGCGGGGCGGCTGTCCCAGGATATGCCGGGATACGTAAGTTTTACAGGAAACGAGGAACATTATGTTAGATATTTGTCTGTTGGGAACAGGTGGGATGATGCCGCTGCCTTACCGGTGGCTTACTTCCATGATGGCTCGCTGCGACGGCAGCAGCCTTTTGATCGACTGCGGGGAAGGGACCCAGGTCGCCCTGAAGAAAAAAGGCTGGAGTCCCAAGCCCATCGATATCATGTGTTTTACCCATTACCATGCCGATCACATCAGCGGCCTGCCGGGACTCCTTTTGACAATGGGGAATGCGGAGAGGACAGAACCCCTGACGATGATCGGACCGCGGGGACTGGAGCGGGTGGTCACAGCTCTGCGGACGATCGCTCCGGAACTGCCTTTTCCGATCCGCTTTATCGAACTTTCCGAACCGAGAGAGCAGTTAAAGATCGGCCCGTTTGTGATCGATGCATATAAAGTTAACCACAATGTAGTCTGCTATGGATACGCCATTTCTATATTAAGGGCAGGCCGCTTTGACGTAGAACGGGCCAGGCGGCAGGAGATCCCCCAGAAATACTGGAACCGTCTCCAGAAAGGGGAGACGATAGAAGACGGCGGGCGGATCCTCACTCCGGATATGGTGCTGGGCCCGGAAAGGAAGGGCTTGAAAGTCGCCTACTGTACGGACACAAGGCCTGTGCCGGTCATCGCGGAATATGCAGAAGGCGCGGATCTTTTTATCTGCGAAGGAATGTACGGTGAAGACGGGAAAGAATCGAAAGCAAGAGAATATAAGCATATGACCATGTATGAGGCGGCTCACCTGGCCAGGACGGCGAAGCCGAAGGAAATGTGGCTGACCCATTACAGCCCGTCCCTTATAAAGCCGGAGGAATTTATCGACGAGGTGCGCAAGATATTTCCAAGGACAAAAGCTGCCCGCGATGGATTTACAGCTGAATTGGAATTTGATAAAGAGGAAAAATAGGAGGCAGCCATGGATAAAGATATTTTGATACTTGCCATTGAGAGCTCCTGTGATGAGACGGCGGCATCTGTAGTAAAAAACGGACGCCAGGTGCTTTCCAATGTGATCTCGTCCCAGATCGCTCTCCATACGATCTACGGCGGCGTAGTCCCGGAGATCGCTTCCAGAAAACATATTGAAAAGATCAACCAGGTGATCGAACAGGCCTTAGCAGAGGCAAAAGTCTCCCTGGAAGAGATCGACGCCATCGGTGTGACCTATGGTCCGGGCCTGGTAGGCGCCCTCTTGGTGGGCGTGGCAGAGGCAAAGGCAATCGCTTATGCCGCTAAAAAGCCTCTGATCGGCGTTCACCATATCGAGGGACATGTCTCCGCTAATTTTATCCAGCATCCGGAGCTGGAACCGCCGTTTATCTGTCTGATCGTGTCCGGCGGGCATACCCATCTGGTGGTAGTAAAAGATTACGGAGAATTTGAGATCCTCGGACGGACAAGGGATGATGCAGCCGGAGAGGCTTTTGATAAAGTGGCCAGAGCTATAGGATTGGGATATCCGGGCGGTCCCAAGATCGACAAGGCGGCTAAAGAAGGCAACAGGCACGCCATCGAATTTCCCAGGGCCAAGGTGGGAGACTCTCCATATGATTTCAGCTTCAGCGGCCTGAAATCCGCCGTACTGAATTATATCAACCATGAAAAGATGATGGGAAATGAGATCAGCGTCCCGGACGTAGCGGCTTCTTTCCAGAATGCGGTAGTGGATTCTCTTGTCACAAGGGCGATCGCGGCGGCAAAGGAATATGGATATAAGAAGCTGGCTCTGGCGGGAGGCGTGGCTTCCAACACTGCCCTGCGCGCTGGCATGGACGAGTCATGCAAAAAGGAAAATATACAGCTTTATTACCCGTCGCCGATCTTGTGTACGGACAACGCGGCAATGATCGGCTGCGCTGCATATTATGAATATCAGAAAGGAAACCGCTCCTGCTGGGATCTGAACGCGGTGCCAAATCTGAAGTTAGGAGAACGCTGAGATGAGATCAGAAAGGAATGAGCGACGGACAGCCGCCGTGGTGCTGGCCGCAGGCCAGGGAAAGCGGATGGAAAGCCCGATCCAGAAGCAGTTTATGCTGCTTGGGGGAAGGCCTATGGTCTATTATTCTTTAAAAGCTTTTGAAGACAGCGAAGTAGACGATGTGATCCTGGTTACAGGAAAAGACGATGTGGATTACTGTGCGGAAAATATTGTAAGACAGTTTTCCCTTTCCAAAGTAAGAGCGGTAGTTCCAGGCGGAAAAGAACGCTATCATTCTGTATATGAGGGGCTGAAGGCCATTGAACGATTATATAGAAATGAAATGATCCCGGATACGGGACTTTCTGTGCTGATCCACGACGGGGCAAGGCCTTTCCTGAATCAGAGGATCATCAACGCATCTGTCGCGGGAGCGCAGAAGTACCGCGCCTGCGTAGTAGGGATGCCAGTAAAGGATACGATCAAGCTGACAGATGAAAATGGATTCTGCAAGGAGACTCCGGACAGGAGGAACCTGTGGATGATCCAGACGCCGCAGGCATTCGAATATAAACTGGTGCGGGAGGCCTACGACCGTATGTTTTCCCGCGAGGAATACCAGCGGGGAGTAACAGACGACGCCATGGTAGTGGAAAAGATGACGGACACGAAAGTAAGGATCATACAGGGAGACTATCGGAATATCAAACTCACTACTCCGGAAGATATGATCCTGGCCCGCGCGTTTTTCCAGGAAGAACAGAGCCGTTTAGGAAGAGAATAAAAGCGTTATATCCTGGCCCGGAACAGGAAGTTCCAGCTTTCCAGCGGTATAGGACCGGGCCGGGATGCCGCAGTCTGAGCAGGTACAGACGGCGCCTGATGAGATGAAGAAAAAAGTGGCGAAAAAAATGGAAAAAAGTGCTTGACAAAACAAACAAAATTATATAAACTTATAAAGCACGTTCGGTGAACGAGTTTTGGAGAGATATCGAAGCGGTCATAACGAGGCGGTCTTGAAAACCGTTTGTCCGAAAGGGCGCGTGGGTTCGAATCCCACTCTCTCCGTTACAGGTTATTATCTGTGCGGATCGTACGGCAGACAACCTGTTTTAATTGCATAAAGATATGTGATCAGCTATTTTGCAGAAGTACCCAAGTGGCTGAAGGGGCTCCCCTGGAAAGGGAGTAGGTCGTTAGTAGCGGCGCGAGGGTTCAAATCCCTCCTTCTGCGCTGGCAGCAAAGCTGCCTCGACAAATAAAGTCAAAAAAATAAAAAACCTGTTGACAAAGACAGGCTGGTGTGATAAGATATAACACGCCGC
>DWZA01000065.1 GCA_019118365.1 Candidatus Lachnoclostridium stercoravium
GCCCTGATCGGGATGATGGGAGCCCTGGCTGCGGTGCTGATGATGATCCGATTCCCGCTGCCGTTTATGCCTCCGTTTATGGATTTTGATTTTGCCAGCCTGCCTGAGATCATCGGAGGCTTTGCCATGGGGCCTGTAGCCGCGGTATTTATCATTCTTGTAAAGATCCTGGTCAAGCTGGTGATCACAGGGACAAGCACCGCGTTTACAGGGGAGATCCAGAACGTCCTCTTAAGCTGCGCCTATGTGCTGCCGGCAGTGCTGATCTACGACAGAAAGAAGACGAAAGGCCACGCAGTCGCTGGGATGGCAGTGGGTACGCTGGTCTGCGCCGTAGTCGCCATTTTTTCAAACCTTTATATGATCATCCCGTTTTACGTAAATCTTTTCGGCATGACCATGGACGGCATCATCGAAATGTGCCAGGCGGTAAACCCGGCCATAAAGAATCCCTTTACCCTGGCAGTCTTCGGGATCGTGCCGTTTAATCTGATCAAAAACGGCGTCGCTTCCCTGATCACCTACTTTGCTTACAAAAAGGTAAGCAGGCAGATCAAAAACTTTACCATGAAAGCCCCCAAGAAAACGGTGGCGGCAGGAAAACGGGCGTAAAGGTTTATCAGGAGGAAAAGGCGATGCAGAAAAGACCGGAAAAAGAGCTTACGGTGCAGGAAGCGCAGGAGAGGATGTTCGGCCTGCTGGGAACCCATAAGATCATGGCGCTGGCCTCCAGCGTAAAGGATCATGTGATGGTGAGAAATGTCAGCTGTCTGTTCTATGATGGAAAGATCTGGTTTAAGACAGATAAGAATTTCAGAAAGACAAAGCAGCTGTATGAAAATCCCAGAGTAGCTCTGTGCTGGAACGGGGTGCAGGTGGAAGGAAAAGCCAGGATCGCAGGCCTGGTGGCTGAAGAACCAGGAAAAAGATTTGCCGCATTGTATGACAAATATCTGAAAAACAGTTATAATAATTACAGCCATGAGGACACGGAGATCCTGGTAGAGGTGACTCCTGGATTTGCGGAACTGTGGGATACGGATGAAAATGGAGACGCATATCAGATATTCATTGATTTCGACCGCGGGACTACGAGCCTGAAGCCCTACGACTGACAGCTCTTTGAAAACGCGTCCGGAAAACATGGCGGAAGGAGCGGCTCTGCTATAAGCCGCCGATACAAAGGAGGATCTGGACGATGAAAGAGATAAAGATAGCTGATATGGATCATGGAGAAAAAGCCAGGGAATTATTTCTGGAAGGGTATAACTGCTCCCAGGCAGTGGCGGGAGCGTTCTGCGAGGAGATGGGGATGGACCTGGAAACAGCGGCAAGACTTGCCTCGTCTTTTGGCGGAGGCCTGGGCAGGCTGAGAGAAGTATGCGGCTGCGTAAGCGGCATGGCGCTGGCCGCCGGGGCGATCTGCGGATATTCCGATCCAAAGGATAAAGAAGCGAAGACGAAGCACTATCAGCTGATCCAGGAGCTGGCCGGGGAGTTTAAAAAAGAGAACGGGAGCATCATCTGCCGGGAGCTTCTGGCCGGGATCAACAACGATACGAATCCTGTTCCGGAGGACCGGACAGAAACCTATTATAAGAAGCGCCCGTGCCCGCAGCTTGCGGCCTGCGCGGCGGAGATCCTGGAGAAAAAACTGAAAAGATGAAGATAAAGATACAGGGTATATCCCCCGCGAGAGGAGATATACCCTGTATGCTGCTATTTAGAGATCGTATTCTTCGTGATACTCTACATCCGGCAGGCTTCCGCCTTCTGTCACTTCCCCGTCGGCTTCGCCTTCATCATCTGTGTAATATACCTTTCCGCCGCTGATGCGGTAGGTGTAGGTTCCGTCGCATTTGTAGGCTTTGCTGCTTGTCTGGACTTTTCCAGTCTCATTGACCAGATAAACTTTGCCGTCTACCTTAAAGGCTTCGTAATCCATGCCGTCCTCAGCTTTTACGAGAACGCCGTTGGAATAGAGGAAATTGTTCTTTTCGCCGCTGTAGCCGGCGCCCTTATTAGAGCCGGAATCGTTGAAATAGAAGGTGTATTTCTCGCCGAAGTCGTCATAGACCGTGGTCTTTCCTGTGCGCATCTCAGAATCCGGGTTGGAGTCTTCCGGCTGGTCGTCGCCGAAATACCCTACGATCTCGCCGTTATCTGTAGTGATCCGGATCAGTCCGGTGCGCATAACTCCATAAGGATTAAAGAAATAGGAATGATTTCCCACCTTTGTAGTAGCGGCGCCCATCTTTTTCGCTGAAGACTTTAAGTAGGCGGGAGTGCCGTCGCCTTCCAGATAATACCAGGCGTTATCCCCTTCTTCAGGCATATCTCCGTAGCTGTCGGAAATCTCTTCTCCGTCGTCGCTGTCTCCAGGGTGCTCGTCCAGGTATACCCAGGTGTTCTTGTACATATTGCCTTCATTTTCCGTTCCAAGATAAACGAATTTACTGATCCCGGTAACGTCTCCGGATTCTGCGGAATCCTTTACAGCGGCCCACCCGGTCACCATAACGCCGTTTTCGTCGAAATAGTATTTCTTATCGTTGACAGTATGGGACTCATAGCCTTCGGAATCAGCCTTTGCCGCTTTGCCGCTCTCGCGGAAATAGAACCATTTTGCATCATCTCCGGCGCTGTCGTACTGTTCAGATACGTCGCCGTCATCGGGAGTATTCTCCTCGTCATAGGAAAGGCAGCGCCATCCGGTCTTCATAGCTCCGTCTGTCTCGTCGCCCAGATAATAGATATCATCGTCGTCGAAAAACCAGCCGTATCGCATCTTTCCGTCTTCATCAAAGGCGTATTTCCTGCCGTTGATAGTCTCCCAGCCGTCTTTCTTGCATTTGCCGTTGCTGGTGAGATAGTACCAGCCGGGATCTTTGCCTGTATTGCTGTCTTCAATGATGACCCAGGTGTCAGTAAGGCGGGTCCCGTTTCCATCTACATAATATTCGTCGTCGATCCAGGAGTTGGTGACAAGATTGCCGTCCCCTCCAAGATAATAATATCTTCCATTGGACATTTCCCATTGATTGGAAACGTACTCGCCTCTGGAATCGGTATATTTCCAGACCCCGTCTACCTGGGTCCAGCCTGCCGCAAAAGCAGGAACGGAGCCGATCGCTCCCAGAAAAGCCGTTAATGCGATGCCGCTGAAAATTCTAGATATCTTCACAAGTATTCTTCTCCTTTTTCCACGTGCCGGGACGATCGCCAGATAACAGACGGTCCCGCCGATTTTATACTGACTGGTATGGGCCGTTTCAGACGGCCATATTATCATTATACAGGAAAATCCTGTAAATGGGTGAATTTTCTATAAAAATTTTCATTCATTTTACTTACGATTGGAAAAATATGTTGACAGGTATAATATTATATGATATATAGTGTTTAAACGATATTATATCACGTATAATATTAGATCAAAACTGGCAATGAGACAGGGAGAGATCAGAAAGGAAGGCCTATGGTATTTAATACGGGAGCCGCTCTTTTGGATGCCATTGTCCTGGCTGTGGTATCGAGAGAGGCGGAAGGGACATACGGCTACAAGATCACCCAGGATGTGCGGGAAGTGATCGATATATCAGAATCTACGCTGTATCCTGTTCTGAGAAGGCTGATGAAGGACGAATGCCTGGAAGTTTACGACCTGGCTATCGACGGGAGGAACCGGCGGTATTACAAGATCACGGAAAAAGGAAGGGCGCAGCTGAACCTTTATCAGGGTGAATGGGTCAGATATGCAGCGAAGATAACGAGGATCCTGGAGGTGGCCATTTGATGAAGAAAGAAGAATTTATGAAAAAGCTGGAATACCTTCTCCAGGATGTAAATGAAGAGGAGAGGGAGGCGGCCCTGGCATATTACAGGGATTATCTGGACGAAGCGGGGCCGGAAAATGAGGAAAAGGCGATCGAAGATTTCGGCAGCCCGGAAAGAGTAGCGGCGATGATCCGGGCAGGGATCAGCGGAGCCATGGAAGACGGCGGGGAGTTTACGGAAAGCGGCTATGAAGACGAGCGTTTCCGCGACCCTAACTTCCAGCTTCAGAAACGGCTGGAACTGCCGGAAGAAAAGACAGAGAAAAAGCAGGAAAAAAGAAAAAGAGGACCAGTGGAAAAGTGCCTGGGAAATATCAATCCCATTCTGCGGTTCGTCCTGATCCTGCTGCTTATTGTAGTGGCGGTCCCGCCGCTTTTGGAAACAGGGACCGGCGCGCTGTCGTTTCTGGCGTGGACAGCGGTGAGTATATGTCTGCTTTTCCTTTTTATCGGGCTCATAGCCTTATGTCTGCTGTTAGGCGGGATCGCCGCCGTCGCGGCCGGGATGGTGACCCTTATCCATGAGCTGTTCCTGGGACTTTTGCTCATAGGAGGCGGCCTGCTGATGGCAGGAACCGGCTGTTTTGCGATGATCCTCGCCGTGTGGTTTTATGGCACGGCTCTGCCGTGGCTGTTTCGGAAAGCTGGAGATCTGTGCGACAGGATCTTTCATCAGAAAAGGAGGCAGGGCGTATGAAAAAAATCTATAAGATACTGGCGATCGCCGGTCTGATCTGTCTGGCTTCAGGAACGGTCCTGACGACCGTATCCCTTGTGCTGGAGCCTGGTTTCCGGGAAGGGATCCACGAGATCAGGGAAGAGTTTGCGGACGTGGGAGACAGCGGAGAAGCGCTGGCATACAGATTATAAGAGAGAGGAGGATGGAAGAATGGAAAAGAAGCTTTACCGTTCCAAAAGCGACCGGATGCTGGCTGGGATATGCGGCGGGATCGGAGAATATTTCCAGATCGATCCTACGCTTGTAAGGCTTGTATGGGTGATCTTCAGCATAGGAGGCCCAGGCTTGCTGGTGTATCTGATCGGGATCGCGATCATTCCCAGCGAGCCATAAGAGCAGCCGATTGAATAGCAGATAAAGAAACGGGCATACTTCTTGGTGAAACAGGCGTTGAAAACAGCCGCCAGAAAGGAGTATGCCTTTACTATGTCTGAAAAAAGCAAAAAAGGAAAAAATGGGTTTGACCCCAGTGATCTGAAGCCGGAAGAAATGCTGAAATTCGAGATCGCTCAGGAACTTGGCCTGGGGGACAAGGTGATCCAGGAAGGCTGGAGAAGCCTTACCGCAAAAGAAAGCGGCCGTATCGGCGGCCTGATCACAAAGAAAAAAAGAGAGATGAAAAAATAAAAGAAAGTCCAGCTTCCAGACTTAGGGTATCGGAGAGCCTCCCAAAATCGAGAATCATAGGATCAGAGATCAGAGAGCCCTCAAAAACAAGGATTGAAACCCACCCCAAAATCACATATAATAGACGTAAAAGCGCTAGACGGCGAAACGTGAGGACTTGCATCGGGCGTCAAGCTTGCTTGTAAGCACGATGCAAGTCCTCACGTTACATCGGAGGGCCCCTCCGATGCTTCTAGGACGTCTTCAGACGTCCTAGAAGAGAGCCGTCGGAAAGAGGAGCAGTCGTCAAGCTCGCTTGTAAGGAAGCGTCGGGAATTGCCGGCATCACAGGAGAAATTATATGAGGACAGATTTAAGGAGCGGATTTACGACAGGAACATGCGCAGCCGCAGCTGCTAAAGTAGCGGCTGTTATTCTTTGCTGCGGAGAGATCCCGGCTGGCGCAGAGGTCATCCTGCCTTCTGGAGAGAAGGCGCGTTTCCCGCTCCAGGACTGGAAGCGGAGGAAAGCCTGCGCAGGCTGCTCTGTGAAAAAAGATGCAGGCGACGACCCGGATGTGACGGACAAAGCAGAGATCTGGTCTTTTGTAAGAAGGCTGGATCCTGCCGATCTCCACAAAGACAGGGAGAAATGGTACGAAGAGGCGGATCTTCCCGGAGTTTTCCTTACCGGAGGCCGCGGAGTGGGGCTGGTGACAAAACCGGGACTTTCCTGTCCGGTGGGGAAACACGCTATCAACCCGGTTCCAAGGAGAATGATCCTTGAAAGCGTTTATGAGATAAAGAAGGAGTCAGGGGAAAAGGCGCCTCTTCTGGTGCAGGTGGAGATCCCCCAGGGAGAAGAACTGGCAAAAAAGACGTTCAATCCCAGGCTGGGGATCCTGGGAGGCCTGTCTGTTCTGGGAACTACGGGGATCGTAAGGCCTATGAGCGAGGAAGCCCTGAAAGCCTCCATTGATCTGGAAATACATATGAAAGCGCTGGACGGCAGCAAGTATCTGATCCTTTCTCCTGGAAATTACGGGGCGGAATTTTTAAGATCCCGTCTGGGGATATCGCTGGACGAAGGGGTACAGTGCAGCAATTTCATCGCTCATTCTGTCCGCGCAGCGGCAAAGGAAGGATTTTCCAGAGGGCTGCTTGCAGGCCATGCGGGAAAGCTGGTCAAGGCGGCGGCGGGAGTGGAAAATACCCATTCCCGTTATGGAGACAGAAGGATGGAGATCCTGTCGGGCTTTGTCAGGGAGCTTGGCTGCGGCCAGGACGAGGTTGCTGACAGGATCTTAGACTGCAATACCACAGAAGAAGCCGTCGGCCTTCTGGAGACGGCAGGAATCGGGACAGAAACAGGTAACCTGGCGGCAGATAGGCTCAGAGATCAGATCCTTAAATGGACCGATGGAAAACTTAAGATGGATATTATCATATTCTCCAGTCAGCGGGGAGTGTTCGGAAAGGCAGGAGAGGTAAGGCTATGAAAAAAAAGATCGCTTTGATCAGCTTTACAGGAAAAGGAGCCGAGACGGCAAAACACCTGGCAGCCGTCCTGGAAGAAACCTGCTGCTGCAGCGTTTATACTCTGGGAAAAGCTTCGGTCCATTCAGAAGGAAGCTGCGAAACGCCGCAGGAAAGCGCTTCCCAATGGACAAAGAAGAGATTTAAAGATTCTGACGGGCTGGTCTTTGTTGGAGCCGTAGGGATCGCCGTACGGCTGATTGCTCCTTACATAAAAGATAAGATGGAAGATCCGGCGGTGGTGTCCGTGGACGAGCAGGGAAAATACGCCGTTCCTATCCTTTCCGGCCATATGGGCGGCGCCAACCGGCTGGCAAGAGAGATCGCAAAAGCTCTGGGAGCGATTGCAGTGATCACGACGGCTACAGATCTGAACCGGAAATTTGCCGTAGACGTTTTCGCCAGAGAAAACGGTCTTGTGATCGGAAACCGGGAGTTGGCAAAATCTATCTCCGCCCGGATCCTGAACGGAGAACGGGTAACGATCTATAGCGACCTGCCTGTGCGGGGAGGATTTCCCCCGGAGCTTCAGCAGCTTTCGGAAGAAGATAGGGAAAAAAACATTTTGCCGGATATCTGGATCACAGAAAAAAGGATAGACGGCCATCAGAATGAGATCCTTTTCCTGATCCCCCGCTGCGTGACCCTGGGCATGGGCTGCAGAAAGGGAGCAGGAAAAGACGCCATATTAAACACAGCGGAAAAATTGTGCCTTCAGGCAGGGATCGATAAGAGGAGCATTGGAACGATCGCCTCTATCGATCTTAAATGTGAAGAAGAAGGGCTGGCAGAAGCGGCCAGGGAGCTGAACGCGGGCCTCGTCTTTTTTTCAGCAGAAAAGCTGGCAGAGGTTCCGGGGTGTTTTTCAGAATCCGAGTTTGTAAAGAAGGTTACAGGAGTGGGGAATGTATGCGAACGGGCAGCCCTTTTAGGAGCGGGCGGAAATAAGCGGGCGCGGCTGATAGCCGGAAAGCTTTCTTTCGAAGGCGTAACGGCGGCTGCCGCTGTCACAGAACAATGGATCGAAGCAGGGAGGAAGACATGGGAAGAGTCGTAATATTTGGAGGAACCAGCGAAGGACGCCATTTGGCGGAATTTTGCGTTCGCCAGGGGATACCGGCGGCAGTAAGCGTGGTATCGGACTACGGAAAAAGCCTGCTTCCTGAAAGTCCGGATCTTACAGTTGTGGAAAAAGCCCTTTCGGAAGAAGAAATGATAGAATGGCTGAAAGCGGAAAAACCGGAACTGGTGGTGGACGCCACTCATCCTTACGCAGATAAAGCCACCGGGTACATAAAAAAGAACTGCGATCTCCTTGGGATCCAGAGGATCCGCGTAGTCAGGACGGAAAGCTCTCTGGCAGGAGAAGACATTGTGGTGAAAGCTTCCATGGAAGAGGCAGCCGCGTATCTTGCCGGCCAGGATGGAAAGATCCTGCTGACAACAGGGACAAAAGATCTGGATGCATTTACGGTCATACCAGACTACGAAGAGAGGGTCTTTGCCCGCGTGCTCCCTTCCCTGAAATCTCTGGAAAAGTGCCTTTCCCTTTCCATAAAAGGCAGGCATATCATTGCCATGGAAGGGCCTTTTTCCAGGGATATGAATCAGGCGATGCTTAAGCAGCTGGGAGCCCGTTTCCTGGTGACAAAGGAATCCGGGGCGGCAGGAGGCTTTGAAGAAAAGGTGGAAGGAGCCAGGGCGGCGGGAGCACAGGTAGTCGTGGTCGGAAGGCCAAAGGACGAAGAAGGCATTTCCGAAGAAGAAGCAAAGAAGATCTTATCTTGCCGGAAAGACGGACGCAGGAAACTTTTCTTGATCGGAACAGGAATGGGAGGGCCGGGGCAGATGACCGGACAGGCAAAAGATGCCCTTCGGCAGTGCCAGGCTATTTTCGGATCGGAACGGGCGGCGAAGGAAGCGGCCGAAGAGGCGCCGGATGCTTCTGTAATAAAGGAATATGAGCCGGAAAAGATCCTCTCCTGGCTGGAAGATCACCCTCAGACGACGCGATGCGCCGCAGTGTATTCCGGAGATACCGGATTTTACAGCGGGGCACAGGGCCTTTTAAAGGCGCTGGAAGAAAAAAACAATGGCCAGTGGGAGACTGAGGTGATCCCAGGGATATCTTCCCTTTCTTATCTGGCGGCCAGATTGAAAAAAAGCTGGCAGAACGTTTTTTGGGCCAGCAGCCATGGAAGACAGGTGCAGATTGGCAGCCTCCTGGATCAGCTTGCCAGCCATCCGGCTGTTTTCCTGCTGACTGAGGGAAAGGAGTCGGTAAACTGCATCTGCAGAGAGATTGAAAAAGAAGAACAGAAGCGCAAGACGAAGTACCGGGTCTATACAGGAGAGGACCTTTCCTACGAAAACGAAAGGATCCGCGCCGGAAGGCCAGGCGAGATGGCGGTGGAAGAATTTTCCCGGCTGGCCGCGCTGTGGATCGAAAAGGAGGATGGAGAATGAGAGACGAAGAGTTTATCCGGGGAGCGGTTCCTATGACAAAAAGCGAGGTACGGGCAGTCTCCATCTCCAAGCTGGAACTGGAGGAGGATTCAGTCGTCTATGACGTGGGCGCGGGAACCGGTTCTGTATCTGTGGAAGCGGCGGGGGCGGTCAGAAAAGGAAGGGTATTTGCCATTGAAAAAAAGAAAGAGGCAGTAGAACTTCTTTACGCCAACAAAAACCGGTTCAGCCGGAACAATATGACTGTGATCGAAGGAACGGCGCCGGCTGCTCTTAAGGAACTTCCCGCTCCTACCCACGTGTTTCTGGGCGGGACTTCAGGCAGCATGGACGGAATCCTGGAAGCTGTGCTGGAAAAGAATCCGAAGGCGCGGGTGGTGATCAATGTTATCTCCCTGGAAAGCCTGGCGGAAGCGGTTTCCTGCTTGAAAAAGAGAGATATTGAGGGAGAGATCGTATCCATTCAGGTGTCAAAGGCCAGGAAAGCCGGAGCCTACCATCTGATGGAAGGCCAGAATCCGGTCTACGTGATCTCTTTTGGAGGAGAAAAAAAGGAGGAGATAAGCTGATGGCGGGGGCCAGGATCCTGATGGGAGCGCCGAAAAGCGGAAGCGGGAAAACATTTCTTACCTGCGCCCTCCTTCAGGCCTGTTTAAACCGGGGAAAAACAGTACGTTCCTACAAATGCGGCCCGGACTATATAGACCCTATGTTCCACCGGTCTGTCCTTGGGATCCGTTCCGGCAACCTGGATTCTTATTTTTCTTCGGAAGAAGAGATTTGGAGCCGGGTGGCCAGGGAGACAAGACAGCAGGACATTACGGTGATCGAAGGCGTGATGGGATATTACGACGGCTTAGGCGGCAATACGACGTCGGCCAGCGCCTATGATATTGCCAGGATCACCCGGACTCCGTCTGTCCTGGTGATCGATGGAAAAGGGATGAGCCTGTCTATGGGAGCTTTGATCCGGGGATTTCGGGAATTTCGGGCGGACAGCCAGATAAAGGCGGTGATCGCCAACCGGACGGGAGCCGGGATGGCGGGCAGGCTGAAGGAGATCGCAGAAGACGCCGGCTGTATATTTTTAGGCTGTTTTCCGGAAAGGCCTAAATGGCGATGGGAAAGCCGCCATCTTGGGCTTATGCTGCCAGAAGAGGTGGATAAGCTGAAGACGACTCTGGAAGAAGCAGCAGAAGAGATGGAACGGCATTTAGACCTTGACCGGCTTTTTGAACTGGCAGAGACGGCGCCTGCACTGCCGGATCCGGTGAGAGAGAAAACAGCAGTCCAGGCGACAGCGCCGGTGCGCGTCGCCGTCGCCAGAGACGAGGCTTTTTGCTTTTATTATGAGGAAAACCTGGAACTGCTTGAAAAAATGGGAGCCAGGCTTATGTTTTTCAGTCCTCTTCACGACAGCCGTCTGCCGGCGGAGGCGGACGGGATCCTGCTGGGAGGCGGATATCCGGAGCTGTATGCCAGGGAGCTTTCTGAAAATATTTCCCTGAGACAGGAGATACGGAACATGTCGGAAGCTGGTATGCCGGTGATCGGCGAATGCGGCGGTTTCCTCTACCTTCTGGAAGAGCTGGAAGGGGCGGACGGGATCTTATATCCTATGGCAGGAGCGCTTGCAGGAAGAGGGATCCGCAGAGAACGCCTGGTCCGTTTCGGGTACGGAGAATTTACAGCAGAAAGGGAGAACTGCTTTTTAGAAAAAGGGGAAGCTATCCGCGGACATGAGTTCCATTACTGGGACAGCGAAGACAACGGAGCGGCTTATCAGGCGCAGAAAACCTCCGGACAGTCCTATCCCTGCATCCGCAGGGAGCGGGCTACAGAGGCAGGCTTTCCCCACCTGTACTACCCGTCCGCTCCGGCCTATGCAAAAAGGTTCTTGGAAGCGTGCGGGGAATTTCAGGTCCGGAAGACAAGAAGGAGAAGATAACATGAGACTGGAAGAAAAGCTGAAGAAGATAGGGCCTCCGGACAGGAAGGCAATGGCTCTGGCAGAGGCCAGGTGGAGATCAGTGGCAAAACCGCTCCACAGCCTGGGCGTGCTGGAAAAGGATATTGTAAAGATCGCAGGAATGACCGGGGATCCGAAAGTCTCTCTGGAAAAGAAGGCTCTGGTCATTATGTGCGCAGACAATGGTATCGTGGAAGAAGGAGTGACGCAGACTGGACAGGAAGTGACGGCGGTGGTGACGGAGAATTTTACGCATGGAAACGCATGCTCCTGCATCATGGCGGATATGGCCGGGACGGACGTGTTCCCGGTGGATATCGGGGTCGCTTCTCCTCTGGAAAACTGTGGGAACAGACATCCGCTCATCAGACGGAAGATCCGTTTTGGAACGGACGATTTCTGCCGCGGCCCGGCGATGACCAGAGAGGAGGCCGAGCAGGCGGTGATGGCGGGGATCTCCATAGCAGAAGAACTGAAGGAAAAGGGCTACGGGATCATTGCCACAGGAGAAATGGGCATTGGCAATACTACCACCAGCAGCGCGGTCGTTTCCGTTCTCCTGGATACCAGACCGGAGCAGGTGACAGGACGGGGGGCAGGGCTTTCCGACCAGGGGCTTGCCAAAAAGGTCCAGGTGATCCGGGAAGGGATTCGGAGGAATCAGCCGGATAAAGAGGACGGCCTGGACGTACTTTCAAAAGTCGGCGGCCTGGACCTTGCGGGTCTTGTAGGCATTTATCTGGGTGGTGCTCTCTGCCATATGCCGGTGGTAGCGGACGGTTTCATATCCGGAGCGGCGGCTCTGGCGGCGCGGGCGATCTGTCCTTACGCGGCGGACTATATGCTGGCGTCTCACGTTTCTTCCGAGCCTGCAGGAAGGATGGTCCTTTCCGCCCTTGGTCTGGAACCGGCTGTGGATGCGGGAATGAGCCTGGGAGAAGGGACAGGCGCTCTGGCTTTCCTTCCACTTTTGGAAATGTCCCTGGCTGTGTACAGGACTATGAGCACTTTCCAGGAAATACATATTGAAGAATACGAGGAATTTTTATGATGCTGCTGATCACAGGAGGAAGCGGGAGCGGAAAATCCGCTTATGGGGAAGAAAGGATCTGTTCCATGCCTGGGAAAAAGCGGATCTATGTGGCCACTATGATCCCCTGGGACGAAGAATGCAGAAAGAAGATCCAAAAACACAGGCTGCAAAGGTCTGAGAAAAATTTCGAAACAGTTGAAAAATACAGGGATATCCAGGAACTCGTCATTCCTCCTCACAGCGCCGTGCTGCTGGAATGCCTTTCCAACCTGGCTGCTAACGAGATGTTCCGGGACGAAGGAATATGGGAGGACAGCGCGGATAAGCTGGCTGAAAAGTTGGTCCAGGGCGTACGGCGGCTGAAGGAACAGGCGGACAGCCTGGTGGTGATCACCAACGAAGTGTTTTCTGACGGCAATCGTTACGACCAGACGACGGAAACATATATCCAGGCCCTGGGAAAGGCAAACTGCCTTTTAGCCGCCATGGCGGACGAGGTGGCGGAAGTAGTGTGGGGGATCCCGGTAAAGAGAAAAATATCTGGAGATCCGCCGGATGCAGGAACAGAAGGGAGGAATGCAGGATGGATCTGTTAGGAAGCCTTGGGATCGCATTTTCCATGTATTCCAGGATCCCTGTGCCGAGGATCCAATGGACCGGGAAGCGGATGGAATATGCTATGTGCTTTTTTCCGCTGGTAGGTTTTGTGATCGGCCTTTTCTATATTGGCTTTGGCTGGTTTTGCGGGGCGGCAAAACTTTCTGAGACAGCCTGCGCCTGTTTCGGCGCTCTCCTTCCTGTTCTGGTGACTGGAGGGATCCATATGGACGGCTTTGCGGATACAGTGGACGCCCTCTCTTCCTTTCAGCCAAGGGAAAAGAAACTGGAGATCCTAAAAGATCCCCATACAGGCGCTTTTGCGGTGATCGGAGTCGGCTGCTACCTGCTGGCTTACGCGGGCCTGTTTGCAGAGCTGCTAAAGACCAGTCCCAGGAACGGGATCCTGGCATTTGCCGCTGTTCCTGTTATAAGCCGGTCTTTCAGCGGCCTTTCCGTGGTGTCTTTCCCGAAGGCGAAAAAAGACGGGCTTGCGGCAGCTTTTGCCGGAGGAGCTAAGGAAAAAGCAGTACGGGGGGCGATGGCGGCGTACCTCCTTCTTGCAGCAGCGTATCTGATCTGGTCCGCAGGCCTTTGGACAGCAGTCATCTTTTTTGCGGCTGCACTTTTAGGATTCGGATACTATTACCACATGTGCAAAAAACAATTCGGCGGCATGACCGGGGACCTGGCAGGATATTTTCTCCAGATGGAAGAACTGCTCCTGCTTTTTGCCGCGGCAGCTGCCGGAAAGGCAGGTTTATTATGATACTTCTTACAGGAGGAGCCTGGCAGGGCCAGGAGGAATGGATCCGGGCGCACGCAGGGGAGAAAGCCGTGGTGGCAGACGGAAAAACAGACGATCCGGAAATGGTATTTCAGGCCGGCGCGGCGCTGAATTTTCAGGCCTGGGTGCGGAGGATGGTAAAAGAAGGAAAAGAAGAGAAAGAGATCCTGGATTTTGCAGAAAAAGCGGCGCGGTCAGGGCCGGATATGATCCTTTCCATGGACCAGGTGGGCTGCGGGATCGTTCCCGCGGATCCTTTTGAGAGGAGATACCGGGAAATGGCCGGAAAGACCGGGCAGTTTCTGGCCGCTATGGCGGACGAGGTCTATATCATAACTGCAGGGATCGGACAGAGGATAAAATAGATGAGACCATTGATGATGGGATTTTTGCTGGATCTTCTCCTGGGAGATCCGCACAGCTGGCCTCACCCGGTGAGGGCGATGGGAAATTTAATAAACCGGTCGGAGAATGTGATCCGAAAAATATGTCCAAAAGGGCGAAAGGGAGAACTTTTGGGAGGAACGCTTTTGGCGGTCTGGATCCCGGCGGTTTCGGCGATCTTTTCTTTTGGACTGAAAAAAACAGCTTACCGGGCGGGGAAAGGACTGGGGCTTCTCTGCGAGATCATCATGTGCTATGAGATGCTGGCTGCCAGATCCCTTCGGGACGAGAGCATGAAAGTCTGCCGGGAGCTGGAAAAAGGCAGGACCGAGGAAGCCAGGAAGGCGGTTTCCATGATCGTTGGCAGGGATACGGCAAACCTGACAGAAGAAGGGATCGCCAAAGCCGCCGTAGAGACAGTGGCGGAAAATACGTCGGACGGCGTGGCGGCGCCTATGCTTTTTATGGCGCTTTTTGGAGCGCCTGGCGGTTTTTTCTATAAAGCGGTGAACACCATGGATTCCATGGTGGGATATCATAACGAAACATACGAATATTTCGGGAAGGCGGCCGCCAGGCTGGACGACGTCATGAACTGGATCCCGTCCAGGCTTTCCGGCCTTCTGATGACAGAAGCAGCCTTCCTTCTTGGAAAGAAGAGAGGATTTGACGGAAAAAAGGCATGGAAAGTCTTCTTGCGGGACCGGAAAAACCATAAAAGCCCCAATTCCGCCCAGACAGAGGCCGCCTGCGCAGGAGCTTTGGGCCTGCAGCTGGCCGGGGATGCCTATTATTTTGGAAAGCTGGTAAAAAAGCCGGTGATCGGAGATGATCGAAGAAAGATCCAGGCAGGGGACATCCGCCGGGCTAACCAGCTGATGTATGTGACGGCCGCTCTTACCCTGATTTTATCTTTGGGGATCCGTGCAGGACTTGAATTTTTTAAAAACAGGAAAGGCGGACAGAACAGATGAGGGAATATCTGCACGGCGGGGATATCTACACCCAGGAGATCGAAATGGATTATTCTGCCAATATAAGCCCTCTGGGACTGCCGGCAGGGGTAAAAGAAGCTGTAGTGAATAACCTTGACAGCTTTTGCGTTTACCCGGACAGCCGGTGTATAAAGCTGAGGGAAGCCCTGGCGGAGCATCACCAGGTAAAGGCGGACCATATTATCTGCGGGAACGGGAGCGCGGATCTGATCTTTCAGCTGACAGAGGCGTTAAAGCCTGAAAAAGCCCTTTTAACAGCCCCTTCTTTTCAGGAATACGAGCAGGCCTTAAAGGCTGCGGGAACAAAGATCCGGTTCTGCCGGCTGAAGGAAGAACAGGGATTTGCCTTGGACAGGAAAGCCTGGGAGGAAATGCTGGACGATGGGATAGAGATGGCGTTTTTATGCAATCCCAATAATCCTACCGGCATTCCCATACTAAAGGAAGACGTGGTCCATATGGCGGAAGAATGCAGGAAACGGGGGATATTCCTGGCAGTAGACGAATGCTTTAACGAATTTCTGGACGAGCCGGAGCAATACTCGGTCTTAAAAGAAGAAGGGGAAAAGGACAATGTCTTTATCCTGAAGGCCTTTACGAAGCTGTACGCCATGGCGGGATTCCGCCTGGGATATGGGATCTGTGGAAATGAAGACGTTCTTTCCGCTATGGAAGAAAAGCGGCAGCCGTGGAGCGTTTCCGGGATCGCGCAGGCAGCTGGAGAAGCGGCTTTAAGGGAGACTGCCTATGTGCGTCAGGTGAGAGAGCTGGCGGGCAGGGAACGGAAATTTTTGAAGCATGGGCTAAAACAGCTGGGGTTTCAGGTCTTTGATTCCCAGGCAAATTATATTTTCTTCCATGTGCCGGACGACGGGACCGGTGAGGACAGCCTGTTTTATAGGCTGAAGAAAGAAAAGATCCTGATCCGGTCCTGCGGCAATTATCCAGGCCTTGAAAACGGGTATTACAGGATCTGCGTAAAAGATCGGGAGAAGGATCAGAAGCTTTTAGCCATTATGGAGAAAGTGAGACACAAAAGATGAGAAAAACAACGCTGTGGGCGGTTTTGCTGGCCAGCGCCGTTTTGACGGCCTGCAGCCAGAAAGTAGCGAATCCTGGCGTGGCAGTCCAGGAAAAAGAGGACGAGGGGCTGACAGTGGGAGTCTGTATTTACGACTATCAGGATGAATTTATGGAGCTGTACAGAAAAGAGCTGAGAAAATACCTGGAGGAGGAGTACGGGATCCTGGCGGAAATCATGGACGGCCAGGGAAATGAAGAGATCCAGACAGATAAGCTGGAAAAATTCCTGGAAAAAAAGCCGGACGCGGTGATCTTAAATCCGGTAAACGCGCAAAGAACTTCGGCGATGGTAGATATGTGCTGGAAGCAGGGCGTTCCGGTAACAGTCATTAACCGGGAACCGCCGGAAGAAGAGATAGAACGGTGGGAAGAGGACGGCATTATGGCCTGTTATATCGGCGCGGATCGGGAGCAGGCAGGAATCTGCCAGGGAGAGATCATCCTGGATACAAAAGATCGCGGAGACAGAAATGAGGACGGCGTGATCTCCTGCGTTATGATCACAGGGGACGACGACAATCCGGATTTCTGGAGCCGGAGAGAATCTGCCAGAAGGACCCTGGAAGAGGCGGGATTTTCCGTGGATATCCTCTTTGAGGAGTCCGGAGACGGGGAAATGCTAAAGGCAGAACGTCTTGCAGCAGAGGCTCTCACTATATACGGAGAACAGGTGGAAGTGATCTTCTGCGGAAACGATGAAATGGCCCTGGGCGCGGAAAAAGCGATCCGTCAGGCCGGACGGACAGTTGGAGAGGACGTATATCTCGTGGGCGTAGACGCGCTGCGGGAAGCTGTCGCCCTTGTAGAAGAAGGCAGGATGACAGGCACGGTGTTTAACGATTATAAGACCCAGGCCCGCATGGCGGCGGACGCCGCCGTAGCCATGGCCGGGGGAGAAGAACAGGAGCCGGCGCAGAGAGTCGGCTATATCAAGATCGTCCAGCCGGGCGCGCTGCCAGGTCAGTTATCCTCAAACCCGCGGGAGTGAAAGGAAAGTTCCTTGTAGCTTACATAGAAGTAGTTGATCTCAGCCCCCAGAAACAGGATGCAGATACAGAAATACAGCCACAGCATAAGGAGGACAATGGCGGTAAGGCTCCCGTAAGCGTAGGAAAAGTGGCTGAAATGGTTGAAGTAAATGGAAAAAACAAAGGAAAACAGGATCCAGCCCAGGCTGGAGAATATGGCTCCAGGCAGCTGGAGCCTTATTTTCAGTTTTTTCCTGGGAACTACCGCATAGAGGGTAGTAAAGGAGAGGATCAGCAGAGCCACTGCAAGGATCGCTCTTATATTCAGGATGTGCCGGGTAAAGGTGGAAATGACCGGCACCGTATTTTCAAGAAAATTCTGTATGGCAGAGCCAAATACCAAAAGGATCAGGGACATGATGCAGATGATCAGAAATACGATCGTATATCCGGTACAGATCAGCCGCGACACTACGTATCCCCGCTTTTCACGGGGACTCCAGATGCGGTTTAACCCCCGCTCCATGCTGAGCATTCCCTTTGATGCGGACCAGAGGGCGGCCAGGATCGTCACCCACAGGATAACGCCAGGGGAACGGATATACAGATCAGAGATGGCTCCTTCCACCAGAGGGCGGGCCTTGCTCACATTGGGGATCACGGCGGTGATCACAGCCAGGAGCATATCCGGAGAAAGATGAGGGATGAACTGAAGAAGAGTCATCAGTACCATGACAAACGGAAAAAACGACAGCAGGATAAAAAAAGAGGCCTGCGCCGCGTACACCGTCATCTCATCTTTGATAAATTTGTCAGAAACCCGTTTGCAGAAAATGATAAAAGGTACCATAAGATCATCCTTCCATACCTGATGTAAAACCGCTCCAGCGAAAATGTATATTATAAGTATATCATAAAACACAGATATATTTGCCAACAGGATCAAAATTTTATGAAATTATAGTATGATCCGATCAAAACCATTCCGGAAAGATTCGTTAGAAAGAAGCGTTTTTACGATGGATTTTGAAAGTTTGGAAGTCATAGTAATGACATCAGGACATTCAGCTTTTTTGATTTTAATGCATGTATAATATATATTGAGCTTTCTGGAAAAATGGAAAAGAGCATGAAAAAGCTGTTTCCTGTTTCCTATCAGATCATTCTTATAAATAGACTCACGCCGTATGAGGGGGCCTGTATGGACGGCATGGCGGGGATATCCAAGATTTTGCAGCTGGACTTCAAAACGGGATATATCTTCAGAAATATCGATTTTTTGGTTATGTAAAACCATTGACACCAGATAGTATGGCGAGTATATTTCATAAGGACCAAAATCGCCAGACTCATCGATGAAAACGCTGAGAATTTTTTGAGACATACCGATTCCTTTCGATTGTAATGATAGGGGTGATTATAGAAGATTTAAAAGATTTGGATAAAAAAATGAAGGCCTTTATCAGATAATAAGAATAATGAAAAATGGCGGGGGATTCCCCCGCCGCTCGGTGGACCAGGGTCTTTCGACCAGCCCAATCAATGGCTGCCATTGATATTGTACGTTAATATTAAACGAAAAGGGCAAGATTGTCAAAGGTTTTTTCATAAATACTTTGTAAAATATAACGATTCATGGTAACATTTGAAGAGACGCCACGCAGGCAAAACAAGAGTCTATTATGAAATGAGGGAACCGAAAGTGAAGAATTTACTGAAATATCTGAGGGAATACAGGCTGGAAAGCTTTTTAGGCCCTCTTTTTAAAATGCTTGAAGCGACGTTTGAGCTGTTCATCCCACTGGTGGTGGCAAAGATCATCGACGTGGGGATCCAGAACCGGGACGGGCTTTATATCGTGAAAATGGGAAGCGTCCTGATCCTTTTAGGCGTCGTAGGCCTGGCCGCCTCTTTGACGGCCCAGTATTTCAGCGCAAAGGCGGCGGTGGGATTTTCCACAGCGTTAAGGAACGATCTGTTTGCCCATATTAACCGCCTCTCTTATTCGGAGCTGGACAGGATCGGCACGTCCACGTTGATCACCAGGATGACCAGCGATATCAATCAGGTGCAGACAGGGCTGAACCTGTTCCTGCGATTATTCCTGCGCTCTCCGTTTATCGTCTTTGGCGCGATGATCATGGCTTTTACTGTAGATGTAAAATCAGCTATGACCTTTGTAGTAGTGATACCTGCTCTTTCTGTAGTGGTATTCGGGATCATGCTTGTGAGCATGCCGCTTTATAAGAAAGTCCAGAGGCAGCTGGACAAAGTGCTCCTTACTACGAAGGAAAACCTGGAAGGGGTCCGCGTTATCCGGGCGTTTAACCGGCAGGAAGATGAGATCAGCCGTTTCCAGGAGGAAAACGACAGCCTTGTAAAGGTCCAGGTCTTTGTAGGCAAGATCTCGGCGCTTATGAATCCCCTTACTTACGTGATCATCAACGGCGGGATCCTGGTCCTGATCTGGATCGCCGGCGGACAGGTGGATAAAGGGGTGATCACTCAGGGGGAGACAGTGGCGCTGTGGAACTATATGTCCCAGATCCTGGTGGAGCTGATCAAACTGGCAAACCTGATCATCAATATTTCCAAAGCTCTTGCATGCGCCGCCCGCGTGCAGAAGGTATTTGAGGAAAAGCCGGGGATCACAGATCCGGAAAATACGAAAAACGAAGAAGATCTGGAAGCAGCAGGCGCCTGCGCGGTGGAATTTGACAATATCCGCTTTTTCTACCAGGGATCCAGGGAGCCTGCCCTGGAAGGGATCAGCCTTCAGGTAAAGAGAGGGGAGACGATCGGCATCATAGGCGGGACCGGCTCCGGAAAATCCTCCCTGGTGAACCTGATTCCCCGCTTTTACGATGTGCGGGACGGAAGCGTTCGGGTGGATGGAAGAGACGTCCGCAGCTATCCGTTAAAAGAACTCAGAGAGAAGATCGGCGTCGTGCCGCAAAAGGCTGTGCTTTTTGCAGGAACTCTGCGGGATAATATGAAATGGGGCAGAGAGGACGCTTCTGATGAAGAGATCTACGAGGCGTTAAGGATCGCCCAGGCAAAGGATTTTGTAGATGGAAAAGGAGAAGGGCTGGATCTTCGGATCACTCAGGAAGGAAAGAACCTTTCCGGCGGCCAGCGCCAGAGGCTTACCATTGCCAGGGCGCTGGTGCGCAGGCCCAGGATCCTGATCATGGACGACAGCGCTTCTGCCCTGGATTTCGCAACGGACGCCAGGCTGCGGGCTGCGATCAAAGAGAGTACAAAAGATATGACAGTTTTTATTATTTCCCAGAGAGCTGCTTCTGTAAAGAACGCGGACCGCATCGTAGTGCTGGACGACGGCATGGCGGCCGGTATCGGAACCCACAGCCAGCTCTTTAAAGAGTGCGCCGTTTACCGGGAGATATGCCTCTCCCAGCTTTCAAAAGAGGAGGTGGGCTGAAATGGCAAAGTTTGACGAAAAACAAAAAACAGCGATCCGGAAAATACTTGTCTATATCGGCCAGTATAAAGGCTGGGTCATCCTTTCTCTGTTTCTGGCCGTGGTCACAGTGGCTACCACTCTTTATGCGCCGGTCCTTTTAGGAAGAGGCGTCGATCTGATCGTGGGAAAGGGAAATGTAGATTTTGCCGGGCTTTTCCAGATCTTAAAGCAGATAGCCGTTCTGATTGTCATCACGGCGGCGGCCCAGTGGCTGATGAACCATATAAACAATAAGATCACCTACCGGGTGGTCATGGACATCAGGACAAAAGCCTTCGACCATCTGGAGGTCCTCCCTTTAAAATACGTGGATTCCCACCGTCACGGCGATATCTTAAGCCGGGTGATCGCGGACATCGATCAGTTTTCCGAGGGGCTTCTTATGGGGTTTACCCAGCTGTTTACCGGTGTGATGACTATTTTCGGAACGCTGATCTTCATGCTTTCTGTAAATCCTTTTATTACTGCGGTAGTAGTTATACTGACGCCGATCTCCCTGTTTGTGGCAAGCTTTATCGCCAAAAAGACATTTTCCATGTTCCAGCTTCAGTCCCAGACAAGAGGAGAGCTGACGGCTCTTGTGGACGAGGTGCTGGGAAATGAAAAGGTCGTGCAGGCCTTTGGCCGGGAAGAAGCGGCTCAGAAGCAGTTTGAAGAGATCAACGAAAGGCTTCAGAAATGCAGCCTGCGGGCGATCTTTTTCTCCTCTATCACCAATCCGTCCACCCGTTTTGTCAATGGGCTGGTGTACGCCGGCGTGTGTATAGCGGGAGCTTTCGCAGCGATCCAGGGCATGCTCTCCGTAGGACAGCTGTCCGCATTTTTAAGCTATGCCAACCAGTATACAAAGCCGTTTAACGAGATCTCCGGCGTTGTGACAGAGCTGCAGAACGCCCTTGCTTCCGCTTCCAGAGTATTCGAGCTGATCGACGAGGAACCGATCACGCCGGATGCTCCGGACGCGAGGAAGCTTGCGGATGCAGAGGGAAAGGTAGAACTTGCTCATGTGCATTTTTCCTATGATCCGCAGGTAAGACTGATCGAAGACCTGAACCTTTCGGTACATCCGGGCCAGAGAGTCGCTATCGTAGGCCCTACCGGCTGCGGAAAGAGCACGGTGATCAACCTGCTCATGCGGTTTTACGACGTGGATAAGGGAAGTATATCTGTAGACGGAACGGACATCCGCAATATAACGAGAAAGAGCCTCAGGACCAGCTACGGTATGGTCCTTCAGGAAACATGGCTGAGATCCGGCACGATCCGGGAAAATATCGCCTACGGCAGGCCGGATGCCACGGAAGAAGAGATCACCCAGGCGGCGAAACAGGCCCATGCCCACAGCTTTATCAAACGTATGCCGCAGGGGTATGACACGGTGATCTCAGAAGACGGAGGAAGCCTTTCCCAGGGGCAGAAGCAGCTGCTTTGCATCGCCAGAGTCATGCTCTGCCTGCCGCCTATGCTGATCCTGGACGAAGCTACGTCGTCCATCGACACCATGACCGAGATCCGGATCCAGAAAGCCTTTGCAAAGATGATGGAAGGCCGCACCAGCTTTATCGTAGCCCACCGTCTGTCCACCATAAAAGAATCCGATGTGATCCTTGTTATGAGAGACGGAAAGATCATCGAGCAGGGCAGCCACGAAGAATTGCTGGAAAAGAAGGGATTCTACGCCGAATTATATAACAGCCAGTTCGCGGCGGTGTGAGAAGACACGGGGGTATCGCAAATCATCAAATTTAGATGAGTGAGCGATGTCCTCGCTCTGTTTAGATCAACTAATGGGGCAACAGCCCCCTACTTCGTAAGAAGTTTTTACATTTTACAGCAATCCAAAGAAACGTCAGATCAAAGAAAAATCCGCCCCGTTTCCAGGACACGATCTGTCCCGGACGGAGCGGATAAATATCAGGTCTGATCCAGCATCTTTTCCAGAAGCTGCAGCGCTTCCTCCAGCTTCGGATTGGGTTCATCCGTATGCAGTCCTTCCCGGACGCAGCTTCGGATGTGGGCGTGGAGGATCTCCTTATTTGCCTTTTTAAGGATGGCTTCCGTAGCCAGAAGCTGGTTGGAGATATCCACGCAGTAGCGGTCCTCTTCGATCATACGCAGCACGCCGTCTAACTGGCCGCGGGCGATCTTGATGGAGCGGGTGATGCGGGCTTTATCAGCCTTCATAGGTTTTGATCCCTGTTACTTCGTAACCGGCATTCGTAACAGCAGCTTTTAAGGTATCGTCGCTTACAGATTCCGGTACGGAAAGTACGGCGTTTTTCTCTTCCAGACTGACGGTAACGTCGGAAGCGCCGGGAACCGCTTTCAGCGCGTCCGCAACGTGTTTTACGCAGTGCTGGCACATCATGCCTTCGATTGATAATTCTTTTTTCATGGTAATTCCTCCATTCTGATTGTTTTGTTCTGTCTGACCTGTGGTCTTTTCTGCCTGTTCAGATGGGGCGCAGGGGCAGGAGCCTTCTGCCTCGCCTGACGCCGCCGGGCAGCTGGTTTCTGCGTGAACGCCAAAACCAGCAGAAGCGGCTTCTGTATTTCGCGCCGCTGATCCGTGCTTTGGCTTAAAGAATCTTAAGCGCAGGGCGTTGGATACGACGAAGACTGAGCTGAAGCTCATGGCCAGCGCGGCCACCATCGGGTTCATCTTTAAATGAAAGGCCGTATAATAACAACCTGCGGCAATGGGAATGCCGATGACGTTGTAGAAAAAGGCCCAGAACAGGTTCTCTTTAATATTGCGGATCGTCGCTTTGCTCAGCTCGATGGCTCCGGCTACGTCCAGCAGATCGTTTTTCATCAGGACGATATCGGCGGATTCCATAGCTACGTCGGTTCCTGCGCCGATGGCGATACCTACGTCAGCGCGGGCAAGGGCGGGGGCGTCGTTGATCCCGTCGCCTACCATGGCGACTTTTCTGCCGGATTCCTGGATCTTGCGGATCTCCATTTCCTTGTCCTGAGGCAGGACTTCCGCGATGACCCGGTCCACGCCTACCTGTTTGCGGATGGCTTCCGCAGTCTTTTTGTGGTCGCCGGTGAGCATGACGACTTCTATTCCCATATGTTTTAATTCTTCGATCGCTTCTTTGCTGGTAGGCTTTACTACGTCGGCCACCGCGATCATACCGGCCAGTTTACCGCCTTCTGTGAAGAAAAGGGGAGTTTTTCCGTCGGAAGCCATATCGTCCTGGAGCTGATCCATAGAAGTATCCCGGATGGAAAACGCTTCCATCATGCGGTGATTTCCAGCCAGATATTCTCTGCCGTTTATGGTCCCGCGGATACCCTGACCAGGGATCTGTTCAAAATTTTCAACAGGCAGGAAGGAAACCTGTTTCTTTTCCGCTTCTTCTACGATGGCGAGAGCAAGAGGGTGCTCGGAAAGCTTCTCCAGGGAAGCGGCCATCTGAAGCAGCTGGCTGTCAGAAAAACCGTTGCGGGAGATCAGATCGGTAACGACCGGCCTGCCCTGGGTGATGGTCCCTGTTTTATCCATGACTACTGTCTGTACAGAATGGGCGGTTTCCAGAGCTTCTGCAGATTTGATCAGGATGCCGTTTGTCGCTCCCCGTCCGGTCCCCACCATGATAGCAGTAGGGGTTGCGAGGCCGAGGGCGCAGGGGCAGGATACCACCAGTACAGAAACCGCGATAGTCAGGGCAAATTCAAAACTTGCTCCGCAGATCATCCATACAATAGCGGAGATAATGGCGATGGTGATCACGATGGGGACGAAAACGCCGGCCACCTTATCGGCCAGCTTGGCGATAGGAGCTTTGGAGCTGGTAGCGTCGTCCACCAGGCGGATGATCTGGGCCAGGGCCGTCTCGTCGCCCACCTTAGTAGCCTCCATATGGAAATAGCCGCTTTTATTGATGGTGGCGCCGATAACTTTATCGCCCTGTTTTTTGTCCACCGGGATAGATTCTCCTGTGATGGCGGATTCGTCTACAGAGGCTGTTCCGTCCAGCAAAATGCCGTCCACCGGGATGGATTCCCCGGCTTTGACGATCAGTACGTCGCCTTTTTCCACTTCTTCCGCAGGAATGACAGTTTCTGCGCCGTTTCGGACCACAGTGGCAGTCTTGGGAGCCAGATTCAAAAGCTTATTGATGGCGTCGGAAGTCCTGCCTTTGGCGCGGGCCTCGAAGAATTTGCCCAGAGTGATCAGAGTCAGGATCGTACCGGCCCCTTCAAAATACAGATCGTGGGTAAATTGAGCGACCATATCCAGATCTCCGTGGCCGAAGCCGAAAGCGATCTTATAAAGAGCGTATACGCCGTATACCAGAGAGGCGCCGGATCCCAGAGCGATCAGGGAGTCCATGTTGGGCGCTCCGTGGAACAGCGTCTTAAAACCGTTGCGATAGTACTTGGAGTTGATGATAACTACCGGCAGCAGGAGCAGAAAAAGGGTCATAGCATAGATCATGGAATTTTCTGTTCCAAGGAAAAAGCCGGGAAGGGGCCAGCCCATCATATGGCCCATGGAAATATAAAAAAGCGGGACTGTAAAGACAAAAGACCAGATCACCCGGCGCTTCATGGCTTCATATTCTTTTTTTGCTTCATTTACCGGAGACGGAGTCCTGGCGGAAGAGCTGTCCTTCCTGCCCTGAAGCGAGGCTCCGTAACCTGCCTTTACCACCGCATCTATGATCTGGCTGCTGCTTAACACCTTGTCGTCATAGTCTACGGCCATAGTATTTTTTAAAAGATTGACAGAAACCTCCTTCATTCCGGGAAGGGCGGCTACGCTCTTCTCTACGCGGGAAGAGCAAGCCGCACAGGACATCCCTGTCACGTTATATCGTTCCTGCATGATGAATTCCTCCTTTTATTGCGGCGCAGGCAGCAGCTGTAAATAGCTGACGCCTGCGTACAGTATGTATTTGTAACTGTTCAGCCACGTATCTTAAAATCTAGACACCCTATACGGGGTGGGGGGTGTCTTATGCCTTTAAGTATATAGGAAAAAAATATTTTTTCAAGCCTTATTCTGAAAAATATTTTTCCAGAACTGGGAATATTTTTCATTAAAGATAATAAAAATTTTATTCATTAACGATATGAAAACGGAAAAAACAATGTTATAATTTTTATGTAGAACCTGGTACCGATGATGGCATATGTAGGAGGGATAGATATGGCAAAGCATACAGCTTCTGAAGTTGCAAAATGGTTTTTGGCCCATAATAGAATTGTAGAGGATGAAGAAGGAGCAGAACATATATCCAATTTGAAATTACAAAAATTATTATATTATGCACAGGGAACTTTTTTAGCAGCGACAGATAAACCGCTTTTTGATGATGATATTGTTGCATGGCTCCATGGTCCGGTAGTAGAGTCCGTTTACCATCAGTATAAAAACAACGGTTCTCAGGGCATTCCTTTTGACGATGATTTTGATTTTTCCAAGTTTTCAGATAATGAGAACGAACTTCTTACAGAAGTTTATGATGCGTTTGGCCAGTATTCCGCTTGGAAATTAAGAAATATGACGCACCAGGAAACGCCTTGGAAGGATACAGAGCAAAATTCGGTTATACCAAAAGAAAAAATAAAGGATTATTTTAAAAAGGAGTATGTGGAGTAGTGGGACAAAAAATCAAATTAAAAGAAAATAAAACAAAAATAAAGAAACCCTCACAAAACGAAAGTCGTGGATGTATTTCAGAACAATATCCATGGTTTTCATTCCGTTATATGACACAAAACAGCAATTACTCCTTAAAATTTCTTGATTCACTGGATTGCAGTTATCGCGAAAAAACGTTGAAAGGATTATATATGCGGCTTGAGGAATTATCAAAGCAGCCGTGGATATATTGGCAGGAAAAGCGGAAAAGTACTGGAACGGAAACAATAAACATTGACCAATTAAATTTTTCTGCAAATGCTGACGCAAACTTTACGAAAGATATGAAGGCTTATGTATTCCGTTTTGATACATATCAGGGAAATAATAGTGGGAGGATCATTGGAGTCAAACTTTCTCCATGTGCAGTTTTACATATCATAGGTTACGATTTTGATTTTTCAGCATATAGCCATGGCTGATCGTTAATGGTTTTAAATAACGCAATAAAAAGACTGCTTTTCCCTTGACAATTATGAGATCCCTGTTTAAAATGTAGCTTAGATTAAAAATCAAAGGCGTTGAAGGCGTTAAGTAGCAGACCATTTTCTTACAGAGAGGGAGAGCCGCCGGCTGTAAGCTTTCCCAAGTTCAGATGGCCCCGCGAAGTTCCCGCTGGAGCCGCATGGCTGAAAGAGGTATCCTGTTTTTGCAGGAGAGAAAGTAAGCTGTGACGCGCGCTGGGCGTTATGCAGCAGAGTGCCTGTCTTTATAAGGACAGGAATTAGGGTGGTACCGCGATCAGACCTCGTCCCTTCGAAAGAAGGAACGAGGTTTTTTATTTCAATCAAAAAGGAGAATATTATGAAAGAGCAATTAGAGAAGATCAAAGAAGAAGCTTTAAAGCAGATCGAAGCTTCGGATGCCCTGGAAAAGTTAAATGAGATTCGCGTCGCTTATCTTGGTAAAAAGGGACAGCTGACCAGCGTATTAAAGGGAATGAAGGACGTAGCTCCGGAGGACAGGCCGAAGGTAGGCCAGATGGTAAATGAGGCCAGGGAGCTGATCGAGGCAAAGCTGGAGGAGACGAAAACAGCCCTTGCGAAGAAGGCCAGAGAAGAGCAGATGAAAAAGGAAGTGATCGACGTTACCCTTCCGGCGAAAAAGAACAGGATCGGCCACAGCCATCCCAATACCGTAGCCCTGGAAGAGGTGGAGAGGATCTTCATCGGCATGGGATACGAGGTCGTAGAGGGACCGGAAGTAGAGTATGACGAGTACAACTTTGAAAAGCTGAACATCCCTGCTAATCATCCGGCTAAGGACGAGCAGGATACATTTTATATCAATAAGGAGATCCTGCTCAGGACACAGACTTCCTCCTGCCAGGCAAGAGAGATGGAAAAAGGCAAGCTGCCGATCCGCATGATCTCCCCAGGAAGAGTATTCCGTTCTGACGAGGTGGACGCGACTCATTCTCCGTCTTTCCATCAGATCGAAGGCCTTGTGATCGACAAGAATATCACTTTCGCAGACTTAAAGGGAACGCTGGCTGAGTTCTCCAGAGAGCTGTTCGGGCCGGAGACAAAGGTAAAATTCCGTCCCCATCATTTCCCGTTTACAGAACCCAGCGCGGAAGTGGATGTAAGCTGCTTTAAGTGTGGCGGCAAGGGCTGCCGGTTCTGCAAGGGATCCGGCTGGATCGAGATCTTAGGCTGCGGCATGGTACACCCGCACGTTCTGGAAATGTGCGGTATTGACCCGAATGAATACACAGGATTCGCTTTTGGCGTGGGCCTGGAACGTATCGCCCTTTTGAAGTACGAGATCGACGACATGCGCCTGCTTTATGAGAATGATATCCGTTTCTTAAAGCAGTTCTAAAATAATCTAGAAAGTTTGAGAGGAGAATCGTTAATATGAATACAGCATTATCATGGATAAAGGCTTATGTTCCGGATCTGGATGTGACGGATCAGGAATATACAGATGCAATGACCCTGTCAGGCACAAAGGTAGAGGGATTTGCACGTCTGGATAAGAACCTGGAGAAGATCGTTGTTGGACAGATCAAAAAGATCGAGCGCCACCCGGATGCGGATAAGCTGATCGTCTGCCAGGTGGATATCGGCGGCGAAATGATCCAGATCGTAACAGGAGCGCCTAATGTAAAAGAAGGGGACAAGGTTCCGGTAGTCTTGGACGGAGGAAAAGTGGCAGGCGGCCATGACGGCGGCCCGCTTCCGGAAGATGGGATCCAGATCAAAAAAGGGAAATTAAGGGGCGTGGAGTCCTGCGGTATGATGTGTTCCATTGAAGAGCTGGGCTCTGACCGGAACATGTACCCGGATGCGCCGGAAAGCGGAATTTACATTCTCCCGGAAGATACGGAGATAGGAGCCGATGCAGTTGAAGTCCTTGGCCTTCACGATACGGTATTTGAATACGAGATCACATCTAACCGTGTAGACTGCTACAGCGTGATCGGCGTGGCAAGAGAAGCTGCGGCTACATTTGGAAAAGAATTTCATCCTCCGGTAGTGACAGAAACAGGAAACGGAGAAGACATCCACGATTATCTGGAGGTTTCTGTAGAAAATACAGATCTCTGCCCAAGATACTGCGCCCGTATGGTAAAGAATATCAAACTTGCTCCTTCACCGGAGTGGATGCAGAGAAGACTGGCTGCCAGCGGCATCCGTCCGATCAACAATATCGTAGATATCACCAACTACGTTATGGAGGAGTACGGCCAGCCTATGCACGCCTACGATTACGACCTGATCGCAGGCCATAAGATCGTGGTAAAATGCGCGAAAGACGGCGATACGTTCCAGACTCTGGACGGGATCGAGAGAAAGCTGGATAAAAACGTGCTCATGATCAACGACGGAGAAAAGGAAGTGGGCATTGCCGGTATCATGGGAGGTGAAAACTCCAAGATCACCGACGATGTAAAGACCATGGTATTTGAGGCGGCATGCTTTGACGGAACCAATATCCGCCTTTCCGCAAAGAGGATCGGACTCAGGACCGATGCTTCAGGAAAATTTGACAAAGGCCTTGATCCGAACAACGCAGAGGCGGCTATCAACCGCGCATGCCAGCTGATCGAAGAGCTGGGCGCAGGCGAAGTAGTCGGCGGCATGATCGACGTATATCCGGTAAAGAGAGAAGAATCCAGGGTCGCTTTTGATGAGAATAAGATCAATCAGCTTCTTGGAACTGATATTTCCAAAGAGCAGATGATCCAGTATTTTGAAAAGATCGAGCTTCGCTATGACGAAGAGAAAAATGAGATCGTTGCTCCGACCTTCCGTCAGGATATCCACTGCCTGGCAGATCTGGCAGAAGAAGTGGCAAGATTCTACGGCTATGCCAATATCCCGACTACGCTTCCGTCTGGAGCGGCTACCACAGGAAAGCTTTCTGAGAAGCTCAGGATCGAAGAACTGGCAAGGGAAGTGGCTCAGTTCTGCGGTTTCTCACAGAGTATGACATACTCCTTTGAAAGCCCGAAAGCGTTTGACAAGCTTCTGATCCCACAGGACGATAAGCTGCGCCAGACCGTGACTATCCTCAATCCTCTGGGAGAAGATTTCAGCGTTATGAGAACGCTTCCGTTAAACGGCCTTCTTACATCCCTGGCAACTAACTACAACCGGAGAAATAAGGACGTCCGCCTGTACGAGCTGGCAACCGTTTATCTTCCGAAAGCTCTTCCGCTTACAGAACTTCCTGACGAACGGGTTCAGTTCACTATGGGAATGTACGGCTCCGGCGATTTCTTCACAATGAAGGGCGTGGTAGAAGAATTCTTCGATAAAGCCGGTATGACAGAAAGACCGAAATATGATCCGGACTGCGGCCATCCGTTCCTTCATCCGGGAAGAAAAGCCGATATCATTTACAGCGGCACAACCGTAGGTTATATTGGAGAGATCCATCCAGATGTAGCTGATAACTATAAGATCGGCGAAAAGGTCTACGTAGCTGTCCTTGATATGCCGCTGATCGACCAGTTCGTTTCCTTCGACAGAAAGTATACGGGACTGGCAAAATATCCGGCAGTTACCCGCGACTTAAGTATGGTAGTTCCAAACGAGATCATGGTAGGACAGATCGAGGATATGATCGTTCAGAGAGGCGGAAAGATCCTGGAAAGCTATGAGCTCTTCGATATTTACGAAGGCGCCCAGATCCTGGCCGGCCATAAGTCCGTAGCTTATTCCATTACCTTCCGGGCAAAAGACCACACTCTGGAGGATAAGGAAGTCAGCGCAGTTATGGAGAAGATCCTCCATGGACTGAGAGGCATGGGCATCGAGCTGAGAGCATAACAGGAAATGATCTGACAGAGATCAGAAAAGAAATAACCGGCGCAGATCGTTTAAGATCCAACAGAACACCAGGCCCCGCAGCGAAAACTGCGGGGCCTAACTTTTAAAATAACAGTTCAGCCGTGCGCCAGGATATATGTTACTTTTATCTAAAGAGAATTTTATAAAAGCCTTGTCATTTTCCGCCGGGTCAGGGTATAATATCGAAAGATATTATACCCGCGCCGGCCCGGAAACGCCGTCAGGCGTTAAAACACCATGCCGGGCCGTGCGCATCCCCCGGAGGGATCATATCCGAAGGATATGTATAATATCGAAAGATATTGAAAGATACATAAGGAGGAGTGATCATGGAATACCTTTTTGATACAGCGAATCTGGAAGATATCCGGACATATGGGGCGATCTATCCTTACACAGGGGTGACGACGAACCCGTCGATCATAAAAAAAGAAGGAAAGATCAATTTTTTTGAGCATTGCCGCGAGATCAGAAGGATCATCGGCGACGACCGCACGCTTCACATCCAGGTGACGGCCCTTAAGGCGGAAGATATGGTGAAAGAGGCGGATGCGATCTTAGATAAAATAGACGGAGAGGTTTTCATCAAGGTTCCAGTGACGGAAGAAGGCCTGAAAGCGATCCGTGCGCTGAAAAAGAAGGACATCGGAGTGACGGCTACGGCTGTCTATACAAAGGCCCAGGGATTTCTGGCCATGGAAGCGGGAGCCGATTACATAGCGGCTTATTTCAACCGGATGGAAAATATGGACATCAACGCTTCATCTGTGATCGGAAGTATGGCGCAGATGATCAGAATGTGGGATTATAAAACGCAGATCCTGGCAGCCAGCTTTAAGAATATGGCGCAGGTAAACGCGGCGTTTGAAGCAGGCGCCCATACGGCCACCGTTCAGCCGGATATCTTAAAGACAGCGGTGAATATGGCGGCCATTGGAAAAGCGGCGGAAGATTTTGCTAAAGATTGGAGATCCGTATTCGGAGACGTGAAGATCTATGAGATGGAATAAAGAAAAACGCGGGCGCCGGATGATCCGGGCAGCTGCCGCATGGATCCTGGCTGCAGCGATGACCCTTGGACCGGCGTCCACTTCATATGCAAGGCCGGACTGGCCAAGCGATACAGGAGTCCAGTCGGAATCAGGCATTGTTATGGATATGGACTCTATGGCGGTGATATTTGCTCAGAATATCCACGAACAGAAAGCGCCAGCCAGTATTACAAAGCTTCTGACGGCCCTTGTTGTGATCGAGAACGCGAACCTGGACGATACGGTCACATTTTCCCATGATGCGGTCTACAACGTGGAGTCGGGAAGCGGCAATAAGAAAAATATCGAAGAAGGCGACCAGATGACAGTCCGGGACTGTCTGTATCTCCTTCTTCTGGAGTCCTCCAACCAGGCGGCCAACGCCCTTGCGGAACATGTGGCCGGGAGCAGGGACGCCTTTGTGGAGATGATGAACCAGAAGATAGCGTCTTTAGGCTGTACAGAGAGCCATTTTGCCAATCCTTCCGGATTAAATGACGATACCCAGCTGACGACGGCATACGATATGGCGCTGATCGGAGCGGCCGCCTACAGGAACCCTACCCTTTTGGAGATCGGTTCCACACTGCAGTATAAGCTTCCGCCGGCCCAGAATACTCCTAACGGAGCCACGGCCAACATGGAGCATAAGATGCTCCTGGAAGACGATCCCAACTACTATCCTGCGGCGGTTGCAGGAAAGACCGGCTATACATCCATCGCCGGACAGACCCTGGTGACTTACGCCCAGCAGGATAACAGAAAGCTGATCGCAGTCACTTTAAAAAGCACGCAGGCGACCCATTACAGCGATACGAGAAACCTGCTGGACTTTGGGTTCAGCCGTTTTAAGAATGTCAACGTCTCTGAAAACGAGACTTCCTGGGTGACAGGAGAGGAGCCCCTTTCTTCTGGCGGCGAGACGTATCAGCCGTCGGAGCTTTATATCGACACAGGGGCTGTGATCACTTTGCCAAATGAGGCTGTCTTCGCAGACGCGGAAAAAAGCCTTGTAACCGATATTCCCCAGGATCATCCGGAGCAGGCGGTAGCCAGGATCGACTACACATATAATGAAAGAAAGATCGGTTCCGCCTGGATCTATACTACCAGGCAGATGAGCGAGGAAGCGGCGAACCAGGAGGAAAGCCCTGCAGATCAGAGCCAGGAGGAAAGCCAGGAAGGAATGGAAGAAAGCCCGCAGGAAGGCGGAGGACTGAAGATATCTTCGTCCGCAGTGATCGTGGGAGCAGTCATCCTTTTATGTGCAGTTCTGGCCGGCGGCGGTATCTTCTGGTACAGGAAGAGACAGAAAGAAGAGCAGGAACGCCGCAGGATCCTGCGGGAAAAGAGGAGAAGACGGCTGGCAGAGATCGGCTGTTCCGAAGAAGAATTTGAACGGATGATGGAAGAACGGCGAGAGGGAACAAAGACAGACCGAAACGCCGCGAATAACAGATAAAAAAATGGCCATCCTAGATATTACGAAAGTTTTCGAACATCGTAATCGAAGGGAGGCCATTTTTATGTATCAGGGCTTTGATATTGCTGAAGTAAAAGGAAGGGAGATCCTGGATTCCAGGGGAAATCCTACTGTGGAGGTGGATGTGATCCTGGAAAACGGGAGCGTCGGGAGGGCGGACGTGCCTTCCGGCGCATCTACCGGACAGTTTGAAGCCGTAGAACTGCGGGACGGAGAAAAACGGTATCTGGGAAAGGGAGTAAAAAAAGCGGTAAATAATGTAAACGAGATCCTGGCGGAAGCGGTGCTTTTTGAAAATGCCCTGGATCAGAGAAACATTGACCGTCTCCTGCGAGAGGCGGACGGCACAGACAATAAGAGCAATCTGGGAGCCAACGCGATCCTGGGAGTGTCCCTGGCTGCGGCTAGAGCCGCAGCGAACGGGCTTGGCATTCCCCTTTACCGCTACCTTGGAGGGATCAACGCCAGACAGCTGCCGGTCCCTATGATGAATATTTTAAACGGCGGCGTCCATGCTGCCAATACGGTGGATTTTCAGGAATTTATGATCATGCCCACAGGAGCGAAAACATTTGCCCAGGGCCTTATGATGTGTTCAGAGGTCTACCATACGTTAAAAAAGCTTCTGGAAAGCGGCCGCCACGCCACAGCTGTGGGGGATGAGGGCGGATTTGCTCCGGATCTGAAAGATACAGAGGAGGTCCTGTCTTATCTTGTAAACGCCATTGAAGCCAGCGGATACCGTCCGGGAGAGGATATAAAGATCGCCATGGACGCCGCTTCCAGCGAACTCTATGATAAAGAAAGCGGCCGGTATCTTTTTCCAGGGGAGAGCCGGATGACAGGACGCCAGGTGAGCCGGTCGGCAAGAGAAATGACCGATTATTACCGCCGGCTGACTGAAACGTTCCCGATCTGCTCCATTGAGGACGGACTGGACGAAGAAGACTGGGACGGCTGGCAGATCCTGACCCAGGAGCTGGGAGGCCGGGTACAGCTGGTAGGAGACGATCTCTTTGTAACCAATACAGAACGGCTTTCAAAAGGAATCTCTCTGGGAGCGGCCAACGCCATTCTTATTAAAGTGAACCAGATCGGGACACTTACGGAAAGCCTGGATGCTATTGAAATGGCAAAAAAAGCCGGATACCGGACTGTGATCTCCCACCGCTCCGGCGAGACGGAGGATACGTTTATCGCGGATATTGCGGTGGCCGTTAACGCCGGACAGATCAAGACCGGGGCGCCCTGCCGCAGCGACCGGACAGCCAAATATAACCAGCTGCTGCGGATCGAGGAAGAAATCCATATGAACGGCTGAACGGTTGCAACACTTGCCCCTAACCCGCAAAATCTGGTTGCTATTCCGAAAAAAGTATGGTATGATTGCTTTGTTTAGCTGTAGGAGGTGTAATTTTATGCTGAAAATGCTTTTAACCGTTATATTTGTGCTGCTGGCGATCGTGCTGACAGTGATCGTGCTGATGCAGGAAGGAAAGTCTGCAGGACTTGGATCTGTAGCGGGCATGGCAGATACCTATTGGGGAAAGAACAAGGGCCGTTCTATGGAAGGCAACCTGGAAAAATTCACAAAGTTTGCGGCCGGCGCATTTTTACTGCTGGCGGTGGTTTTGAACCTGTTAGGATAAACACGGCGAAGTAGGAAACACTCTTGGCAACAAGAGTGTTTTTGTCTTATATGAGGAGAATTGAAATGGAACAGGAACTATTTGAACAGAGAAAGAAGACGATGGAGGCGCTGCTTAAGGATCCTGCTTATGTTCCCATGAAGCTTAAGGAGCTGGCGATCCTTTTAGATATCCCCAAGTCTCAGAGAGACGAGCTGAGAGAGGTGATGGACGCCCTGGTCGTAGAGGGAAAGGCAGGAGTCTCCAAAAAGGGTAAATACGGCAGGCCGGAGCTGTTTGCCCTTACCGGTATTTTCTGCGGCCATCCCAAGGGCTTTGGATTTGTGGCCTGCGAAGGGATGGAACAGGACGTCTTTATCCCGGCGGATAAGACGGGCAGCGCCCTCCATGGAGACAAGGTGCAGATCGTGATCGAAGAAGAAGCGCCTGGACGCAGGAAAGAGGGCTGCGTGATCAAGGTCCTGGAAAGGGCCAATAAAGAAGTAGTAGGACTTTACCAGAAAAATAAAAAATTTGGGTTTGTGATCCCGGATAATGTAAAGATATGCCGGGATATCTTTATCCCTCAGGGAAAGGATATGGGAGCGGTAAACGGCCACAAGGTGATAGTAAGGATCACTGATTACGGCAGCCAAAAGCGCGGGCCGGAAGGAGTCGTTACGGAGATCATCGGCCATATCAACGATCCGGGCACAGACATCCTTTCCCTTGTAAAAGCCTACGGGCTGCCGGAGGAATTTCCGCCTGAAGTGATGAAGCAGATACAGAAGATCCCGGATCAGGTGGAAGAAGGGGAGAAGGCAGGCCGGCTGGATCTGCGTGACCTGCCGACGGTTACCATCGACGGGGAGGACGCCAAGGACTTAGACGACGCAGTTACTCTTTCAAAAGAGATCAGGGACGGGCAGGAGCCCTTGTACCATCTGGGCGTTCACATCGCGGATGTAAGCCATTATGTGACAGAAGGAAGTCCTATGGATAAGGAAGCGCTGAAGCGGAGCACCAGCGTTTACCTGGTAGACCGGGTGATCCCCATGCTGCCCCACAAGCTTTCCAACGGCATCTGCTCCCTGAACGCAGGGGAGGACCGCCTGGCCTTAAGCTGCCTGATGGATATCGACGGAAAAGGACGGGTGATCGGGCATCGGATCGCGGAAACCCTGATCCACGTAGACCGGAGGATGACTTACACAGCGGTCAACGCCATTGTTTCCGACAGAGATGAAAAAACCATGGAAGAATACCGGGATTTCGTCGCCATGTTCGATCTTATGAAAGAACTGGCGGATATTCTGCGGGCGCAGAGAAAGAAGAGGGGATCCATTGACTTCGACTTCCCGGAGAGCAAGATCATCCTGGATGAAAAGGGAAGGCCGATAGATATCCGGCCTTATGAGCGCAACGCCGCCACAAAGATCATCGAAGATTTCATGCTCGCAGCTAATGAAACAGTCGCCGAGGATTATTTCTGGCAGGAGATCCCGTTTCTCTACCGGAGCCATGAAAATCCTGACCCGGAAAAGATGAAACGGCTGGGGCTTTTTATCAACAACTTTGGCTATACGCTTAAATCTCATCAGGGTGAGATCCATCCGAAAGAGCTGCAGGCCCTGCTTACGAAGATCGAGGGGACGCCGGAAGAAGCACTTCTTTCCAGGCTGACCCTGCGCTCTATGAAACAGGCCAGGTATACCACAGAAAATAACGGTCATTTCGGCCTGGCTACAAGATACTACACACATTTTACTTCTCCGATCCGCCGCTACCCGGATCTGCAGATCCACAGGATCATCAAAGAGACAATCCACGGCGGCCTGTCGGACAAGCGGCGCAGACATTACGAAAAGATCCTGCCGGACGTTGCGGTCCAGACCTCTTCTCTGGAGAGACGGGCGGACGAAGCGGAGAGAGAGACAGACAAGATGAAAAAGTGCGAATACATGGAAAAACGGATCGGCGAGGAATACGAGGGCGTGATCTCTGGAGTTACCGGCTGGGGCTTCTACGTGGAGCTGCCTAATACCGTAGAAGGCCTTGTCCATGTAAACGAGCTGCGGGACGATTACTATGTATTCGACGAAGAGCGCCTGGAACTGAAAGGCGAGATGACGAACAGAACATATAAGCTGGGACAGAAGGTGAAGATCCAGGTGGCAGCTGTGGACACCTTTGCCAGGACCATAGATTTCGTTCCAGTAAGGGAGGTTGGCTGATTTGGGAGAGAGCATAAAGCTGGTCGCCAATAACAAAAAGGCGTACCATGATTATTTTATCGATGAAAAATACGAAGCCGGGATCGAGCTTTTCGGCACAGAAGTAAAATCCATCCGCATGGGAAAGTGCAGCATCAAAGAATCCTTTATCCGGGTGGAAAACGGGCAGGTCTATATCTATGGCATGCATATCAGCCCTTACGAAAAGGGAAATATCTTCAATAAAGACCCGCTGCGCGTCCGCCGTCTGCTCATGCATAAAAAGGAGATCATCAAGCTGGACAGCAAGATGGCGGAAAAAGGGATGACCCTGGTCCCGCTCCAGGTCTATTTTAAAGGCAGCCTGGTAAAAGTAGAGGTCGGCCTGGCAAGAGGAAAGAAACTCTACGATAAGAGACAGGACATCGCGAAGAAAGACCAGAGGAGAGAAGTGGAGCGGGATTATAAGATGAGCCTGCGCTGAAAAAGAAGATATATTAAAATCAAAAAACAGATCCTGGCCAGATGAACAGACTGGTATATCGGAAAGCGGACAGTTGCTGAAAATTATTAGAGGATTATTAAAAAACAGCTGGTATTAGACGAAATCTGATTTCCCAGACAAACGATTCGGTAAGATTTCAGCAGTTTTGTGAGTATAGCTTTAGGGCCAAATTCCCTGTTTGAAGCTCCGTAAGGAGCGAGTTTGGAATTTGGCCCTAAAAACAGGCGACGGAGCAAAACTGCTGAAATCACCGTGTTTGTCTGGAAAATCAGATTTTCTTTTCAGCAGATTTTTTTAAATAATCCTCTTCCGTATATCCTCCAGCAGCGCCGCGCTGACCCGCATCCCGCCTTTCCCGGTCCCGATCTCCACATCCGGCTTATTGCTCCCGTGAAAATCGGAACCGCCTGTAGAGAGCAGGCCGTATTTTAAAGCCAGTTCTCTCAGGCACATGCTTTCATAGGGAGAATTGGAGGAATGGTAGACTTCCAGCCCCTCCATGCCCAGCCTCTTCAGATAGGAGACAAGTCCGTCCAGTTCATCTTTGGCAAACTTATACTGGAGCGGGTGAGCAAGAGCAGGGAAGGATTTGCAGGAAGTGAGGATCTCCATAGCCAGCTCCGGCGTGATATGCTCCTTCTTAGGGCAGTACCGGCTGCCGGGGCGCAGATACTCTTTAAAAGCCTCGGACATACTGGATACATAACCCTTTTCTAAAAGCACCCTGGCAAAATGCGCTCTTGTGATAACTGTTTCCGGGTTGCCATGCTGAAGCTCTTTTTTTGTGACCGGCATTCCAGCCTCTGTCAGGTTCCGTATGATCTTCTCATTACGCTCTTCGCGGACCTGCCTCATATGCCCCAGCTCTCTTTCAACGACTGGATGATGGATATCCACAAACAGGCCCAGGATATGGATCTCCTTATCGTGATATAAAGCAGAAAGCTCGACGCCTGGGATCACTTCCGGCCCGGAGATCTGTTTTGCTGCAGCCAGCGCTTCCGGGACGCCGTCTACTGTGTCGTGGTCCGTAAGAGCGATAGCGGAAAGTCCTTTGTCTGCCGCCAGTTTCACCACCTGGGACGGGGTGAGGGTTCCGTCGGAAGCTGTAGAGTGGACGTGCAGATCTATAAAACCACCGCTGGAAAAATGCGAAGAATTTCTCATATAAACCTCCTGTGAAACAGATTAGTAATAATTTGATAATATAATATTAACACAGCGAAATGAATAAGTAAAATGTTAAAAAATCTTCATAAAAAACATGAAAATACGTATTTCTTTTTCTAGAAATTGTGTTATACTCTACGGTGTAGACAAGATAGAGTATAGATAGGTGGATAAAATATGGGTCAATATGAAAATAAAAACAAAAGCAGGGGAGCTTCCAGAGGCAGCGCAGGAAGCAGCAGAAGCCGTACCGCCTCTTCCGGTTATTCCGGAGCAAAAAGCAGCAGGGCAAGATCCTCTGCTTCTTCTGCGTCTTCCGGCAGGAAGAGCAGCTATGAGAGCCTTGGCTCCGTAAGGCGCGGCGGCCAGAGAAACCGGAAGCAGGAACCGAATTACAAGATGATCGCCATCGGCGGAGTCCTCCTGATCCTGGTGATCTTCGGGCTGGTGATGATGATGAAAGGGAAGGGAGGAGCGCAGGCGGAATCTTCTTCCGAGGCAGAGACGGAGCTTCAGCAGGAAGTGACGGTTGACGGCATTACGATCACAGGCATGTCCAGGGAAGACGCGAGAGAGGCGATCCTTTCCCGTTATACCTGGGGCATGAAGGTCACTTATAACGACGAGACATACGAAGTGGAGAATCTGATGGGAGAGAAGGTAGACGCCCTGCTCCAGGAGATCTTCACAGGAGAGCCGAAGGAGAATTACAGCCTTGACACTTCAGGCCTTGAAGAATATGTAGAAAAAGAAGTGGCGAATATTGCGGAGAAGTGGGATAAACCGGCAAAGAACGGTGAGATATCCGAGTTTGACAAGGAATCCAACAGCTTTGTGTATTCCCCGGAAGAGCCGGGTATCGCCATTGATCAGGAAAAGCTGAAAGCGGATATCGATGCGGCGATCGAGGCAAAGGATTTCACCGCAGTGATCGAGGCCCAGGCTGCGGAGGTGGCCCCTGAGATCACTGCCGCCCAGGCGAAGGAAATGTACCAGGTGATCGGCCAGTACAGCACCACGACTACAGCGAACCGCGACAGAAACACCAACATCCAGCTGGCGTCCGAATGCCTGGAAGGCAAGATCATCCAGCCGGGAGAGACGTTTTCCTTTAACGATACTACCGGCGAGCGTTCTGAGAGCAAGGGCTACCGCCCCGCAGGCGCTTATGTGAACGGACAGCTGGTTGAAGAGCCAGGCGGCGGCGTATGCCAGGTTTCTTCTACCTTATATAATGCAGTTATTTTCTCCGGACTGAACACCACGGAGCGCCATGCTCACAGCTATGAGCCTTCCTACGTAACGCCGGGCGAAGACGCCACGGTAAGCTACGGCGGTCCGGATATGAAATTTGTCAATACATCGGATACAGCCATTGCCATCCGGGCAAAGCTGGAAGGAAGCCTGGGAAGCAGGATGACCCTGACCATTTCCATTGTCGGCATCCCGATCCTGGAAGACGGAGTGAAGATCTCCATGCACTCTGAGAAGACCAAAGAACTTCCGCCGCCGGAGCCGGAATACATTGAAGATCAGACTCTGCCGCCGGGAACGGAAGAAGTGGAAAAGGCCGGGGACAATGGAAGCGTATGGACGACCAATCTGGTGACGACAAAGAACGGCGAAGTCATCAGCGACGAATTTTTCCACAGCAGCCGCTACAAAGGCCACGCTTCTGTGATCCGCAGAAATACATCAGACGTTCAGATCACTACGTCAGGGGCGGAAGGCGAGTCCGGTTCTTCTGCAGAGGGAGAAGAGGGCGTAACGACCGTAGAGCCGGTAGAACCGGGAGAGAGCGGAAGCGCTTCTGAAAGCTCCGGTTCCCCGTCGTCAGACGGAGAGATCATAGAGAGCCAGCCGACGGCGACAGCTCCTGTCCAGGAGCCGACCACATCCGCGCCGTCTTCAGCAGGGCCGTCCGCCGGTCCGGGAAGCGGGACGGGGCAGACTGTAGCTCCGCCGACAGGCGCATCTTCTGGTGTAGAGCCTTTAAACCCTACCGGAGAGACAGTACCGGCGGGACCTGGAGTGTAATGTCCGGGCTTTCCCGGCAATACGAAAGCCGCTGATAAAAGGGACATAGACGGACTATTGAGGATTTTACAGCTTAACCACGAAAGCCGCGCGATCTTAAGCGGCGCAGGACGCGCTCTGGCGTTCCGGAAAAGACCGGACGCCAGGGCGCGTTTTGCAGTTAGAACCAATTGTTAACATTGTTCGAAAAATAATACGTGAAAATGCTGTTTTATGTCTTTGCAAATTGTGAAATTATTGTTATAATACAATATAGGTCAGTCTCCAACAAGGAGAACAGCTATACAATATTCATATATCATTGTAGGAGGATAAAATCAATGGCAAGAAAAATGAAAACCATGGATGGTAACGAAGCTGCTGCTCACGCATCGTATGCGTTTACCGAAGTAGCTGCTATGTTCCCAATCACTCCTTCTTCTGTTATGCCTGAGCATGTAGATGAGTGGGCAACAGACGGAAGGCTCAATATCTTCGGACGTCCTGTACAGATCACAGAGTTACAGTCTGAAGCAGGCGCTGCAGGCGCTGTACATGGCTCTCTGGCAGCAGGTGCTCTGACCGCTACCTATACTGCTTCCCAGGGCCTGTTACTGATGATCCCGAACCTTTACAAAATCGCTGGTGAACAGCTCCCAGGCGTTATCCATGTATCTGCCCGTGAACTTGCAACACATGCACTTTCCATTTTCGGCGGACACTCTGATATCTACGCATGCCGTCAGACAGGCTGCGCTATGCTTTGCGAATCCAACGTACAGGAAGTTATGGACCTTACTCCAGTAGCTCATCTTTCCGCTATCGAAGGCAAAGTTCCGTTTATCAACTTCTTTGACGGTTTCCGTACATCTCACGAGATCCAGAAGATCGAGACATGGGATTACGACGAGCTGAAAGAGTTCGTTAACTGGGATGCGATCGCAGAGTTCCGTAAGAGAGCCCTGAATCCGAATCATCCGGTTCAGAGAGGTTCTGCTCAGAACCCTGACATCTTCATGCAGGCAAGAGAAGCTTGCAATCCGTTCTACGATGCACTTCCGGCAGTTGTTGAGAAGTACATGGACAAGATCAATGCAAAGATCGGTACAGATTACAAGCTGTTCAACTACTACGGCGATCCGGAAGCTGAGCACGTTATCGTTGCTATGGGTTCCGTATGCGACACCATCGAAGAGACGATCGACTACTTAAGAGCAAAAGGCCAGAAGGTCGGCGTTGTTAAGGTTCGTCTGTACAGACCATTCGTTGCTGAGAAGCTGGTTGAGGCTATTCCTGCAACAACCAAGTACATCTCCGTATTAGACAGAACAAAAGAGCCAGGATCCATCGGCGAACCGCTGTTCCTTGATGTAGTTGCTGCATTAAAGGGAAGCCAGTTCGAGACTACTCCTGTATTCTCCGGACGTTACGGCTACGGCTCCAAGGATACCACACCGGCTCAGATCGTTGCTGTATACAACAATACAGACAAGAAGAGATTCACCATCGGCATCGTTGATGATGTAACCCATACATCCCTTGAAGTTGGCGCTCCTCTGGTTACAACTCCAGAAGGAACAATCAACTGCAAGTTCTGGGGACTTGGCGCAGACGGTACTGTAGGCGCAAACAAGAACTCCATTAAGATCATTGGCGACAACACCGACATGTATGCTCAGGCATATTTTGATTACGACTCCAAGAAGTCCGGCGGTGTTACGATGTCCCACTTACGTTTCGGACATTCCAAGATCAAATCCACATACCTGATCAAGCAGGCTAATTTCGTTGCTTGCCACAATCCTGCATACGTACGTAAGTACAACATGGTTCAGGAGCTGGTAGACGGCGGCACATTCCTGTTAAACTGCCCATGGTCCGCAGAAGAGCTGGATCAGCATTTACCAGGACAGATGAAGAAATTCATCGCTGACCACAACATCAAGTTCTACACCATCGACGGCGTTAAGATCGGTATCGAGACAGGCATGGGCCCGACACGTATCAACACCATCCTTCAGTCCGCATTCTTCAAGCTGGCTAAGATCATTCCGGAAGAGAAAGCGATCGAGCTGATGAAGGCTGCTGCAAAGGCAACATACGGACGTAAGGGCGAGGACGTTGTTCAGAAGAACTGGGCAGCGATCGACGCAGGCGCTAAGCAGGTAGTAGAGGTTCAGGTTCCTGAATCCTGGAAGAACTGCGAAGATGAAGGCCTTGACATGGTTCATGTTGAGGAAGGCAGAGAGGATGTTAAGGAATTCGTTAACAACATCCAGGCTAAGGTTAACGCTCAGGAAGGCTACTCCTTACCAGTATCTGCATTCAAAGATTATATCGACGGTACGACACCAGTTGGTTCCGCTGCATATGAGAAGCGCGGTATCGCTGTAAACGTTCCGGTTTGGAATCCAGACAACTGTATCCAGTGTAACTTCTGCTCTTATGTATGTCCGCACGCAGTTATCCGTCCGGTAGTTATGAACGAGGAAGAGGCAGCTGCAGCTCCGGCTAACATGAAGAAGGTTCCGATGACAGGTATGCCAGGATTATACTTCTCCATGACGATCTCCGCGCTTGACTGTACAGGCTGCGGTTCCTGTGCAAATATCTGCCCAGGAAAGAAGGGCGAGAAGGCTCTTACTATGGATCTGCTTTCCAAGAACCTGGACGAGCAGCCAGTATTCGACTTCGGCCAGAAGGTTGCTGACAAGCCAGAAGTTCTTGCTAAGTTCAAAGAGACAACCGTTAAGGGAAGCCAGTTCAAACAGCCTCTGTTTGAGTTCTCCGGCGCATGCGCAGGCTGCGGCGAGACACCTTACGCAAAACTGATCACACAGTTATTCGGTGAGAGAATGTACATTGCAAACGCAACTGGATGCTCCTCCATCTGGGGCAACTCTTCACCATCCACACCATACACAGTAAACAAGAGAGGACAGGGTCCTGCATGGGATAACTCCTTATTCGAGGACAACGCCGAGTTTGGTTACGGTATGGTTCTGGCAAACAACGCATTAAGAGACTGGTTAAAGGACAAAGTAACAGCTGTTTACGAGTCTGACAAGTCTTCTGATGAAGTTAAGGCAGCCTGCAAAGAATGGCTTGACACATTCTCCATCGGCTCCAAGAACGGCGCAGCTACAGATAAACTGGTAGCAGCTCTGGAAGGCATTGACTGCCCAACCTGCAAGGAGATCCTTGACAACAAAGACTTCCTGGCTAAGAAGTCCCAGTGGATCTTCGGCGGCGACGGATGGGCTTATGATATCGGTTTCGGCGGACTTGACCACGTACTGGCAAGCGGACAGGATCTGAACATCATGGTATTCGATACCGAAGTTTACTCCAACACAGGCGGACAGGCTTCCAAGTCTACACAGACAGGCGCTGTTGCACAGTTCGCTGCAGGCGGTAAAGAGATCAAGAAGAAAGACCTTGCAGGCATCGCTATGACATACGGATACGTATACGTAGCAATGATCTCCATGGGCGCTGACTACAACCAGACTGTAAAGGCTATTTCCGAGGCAGAGGCTTATCCGGGACCATCCCTGATCATCGCTTATGCTCCATGTATCAACCATGGTATCAAAGTTGGTATGAGCAAGTCTCAGGATGAGGAGAAGAAGGCTGTAGAGACAGGCTACTGGCATCTGTTCCGCTACAACCCAGCTCTCAAGGCTGAAGGAAAGAATCCATACAGCTTAGACAGCAAGGCTCCTACAGCTGACTACAAAGACTTCTTAAAGGGCGAGGTTCGTTACACATCCCTGGCTCTGAAGAATCCGGGAAGAGCAGACAGACTGTTCGAGGAAGCTGCTAAGAATGCTAAGGAAAGATACAGATATCTGACAAGACTGACTGACCTGTACAAAGTAGAGGACTGATCCTCGTTATGAATATCGTATAGTTCTTTGAAGAACAGGGGATCCGCTCACCGCGTATGCGGCGGGCGGGTCCCTTTTTTCTTGATTTCACCAGGAAAGATCGCAACGCATTAAAATTAAAGGCGCGCCTTTCCTGTGAGATATAAGATCCAGAGAAACGTGCAGGAGTGCGTTTTGACGGATCAGCCCCTCCCTAAATGCATATCAGAAGAATCGCAAAAGTCTGTTTTGGAATTGTTAGATCAAGGAGGAAGGCTATGGATAATCATGTAATTACAGAAACAGACTTGGAAAATTACAGGAATTATCTTTTGAGATGCGAGAAAAGGAAGCTTACGATTGAAAAATATATTAGAGATCTCCGGAAATTGAATGAATTTTTGGGGGACAGGGAGATTACAAAAGAATCACTGATTGACTATAAAAAGTATCTGATCGACAATTATAGCGTCAGCAGCATCAATTCCATGCTGTCAGCTGTAAACAGCTATATGGAATATGCCGGCTGGACCTGCTATAAGGTAAAGGCATTAAAATCGCAAAGAAAAGTTTACTGCCCGAAGGAAAAGGAGCTTACTAAAGAAGAGTATTTCCGCCTGGTAGATACGGCGAGGAAAAAACACAGAGAACGGATTGGCCTGATCATACAGACGATCTGCAGCACCGGGATCCGCATAAGCGAGCTGGATTACGTCACTGTGGAAGCCGCCGAAAAGGGGGAGATCACCGTGGAGTGCAAAGGAAAATACCGGCAGGTATTTATGCCGAAAAAACTCCAGGAGTACCTGATCCAGTACATACGGCAGCAAAACATTGGAGACGGACGTATATTTGTCACAAAAAGTGGGACTCGCATGAACCGGAGCAATATCTGGAAAGAGATGAAAGCTCTCTGCAGAGAGGCCAGAGTTCCGGAAAGCAAAGTGTTTCCTCATAATCTGCGCCATTTGTTTGCCAGGACCTATTATACCATGGAGAAAGACATTGCGAAGCTGGCGGATCTTTTAGGGCACAGCAGCATTGACACAACAAGGATATATATTATGACGTCTGGGGAAGAACACAGAAGGCAGATTGAAGAAATGAAGCTTGTATGATAAGTGTAAAAAGAACAACATAATGTTTATTATGTTGTGAAAAATGCCGGAAATCGAAAAAATGTATGAAATTATATGCAGTTTAAATGGGATTTTTAACGTTATTCGGCTTGAAATATTTAAACATTAATGTTATGATATGGAAAATGATTTGAAAAGTCGTTTTGGAAAGATAAATAAAAGATAATATGACAACGCGGGTACAACATAATAAACATTATGTTGTAATGACAGAATGAGCTCTGTAATGCGAAAATTTTAGGGGGGGGGGTATTTCGCTTACCCCTTTTCTTTTGCAGACTTTATTTAGACGCAAAGATCCCTTTTTCGCGTAAGCAGAGCAGTATAAGGCCGCGCCAGGCAATGCAGGCGGGCTTTGTACAGCAGTAAAGGGGGGAGTTTGTTTTGTTAGAGAGGGGTATCGACATCCACGCTCATATACTTCCGGGGACGGACGACGGAGCGAAAGACTGGGAAGAAGCTGTATCTATGCTGCAAGCTGCTTCCGGAGAAGGTTTTAGAAGGGTGATCGCGACTCCTCATTTTTCTTTTTCGCAGAATCCGGAACTGCTGCGCCGAAAGGCAGAGCAGCTGAACGAGGAAGCTTACCGGGGATCTCTGGATATAAGGGTAAGCCTGGGCCAGGAGATCCTGTATTTTGAAGATATCATTTCCTGCTTATCGGAAGAAAAAGCGCTGACCCTGGCGGGAAGCCACTATGTGCTGGTGGAATTTTTGCCGGAAGAGACGTTTTCCAGGATCGAGAGAGGAGTGCGGGAGCTGGTGCAGAACGGGTATTTTCCCATACTGGCTCACGCTGAGCGGTATTACTGCCTTTATGGAAAGGGAAAGCTGGAGGATATCATCCGCAGCGGGGCTTATGTCCAGATGAATTACCGCTGTCTGGAAGGAGGGCTGCTGGACCGCAGAGCCTCCTGGTGCAAAAAGCAGGTCCTGGAAGGAAGAGTCCATTTCCTGGGGACGGATATGCACAATATGATGAGCCGGCCGCCGAAGGCGGAGAGAGCCGCTGGCTGGATCGAAAAACACGGGGGAAGAGAGCTTCTGGAACAGCTTACCAGGATAAATCCCTCTTATATATTAGAAGACAAGATCATAAGTTAAAGGAAAAAAACACATGGAAAAGACATACAGAGAAGACGACGAAATACAGATCGACCTGATGGAACTTTTATTTGCCCTGCGAAGGCGGATCTGGCTGATCATCCTGGCTTTCGCCATCGGAGGGATCGGAGCAGGGCTTTACAGCAAGGTGATCCTTACGCCTACATACACTTCTACGGCTATGGTTTACGTGCTCTCCAAAGAGACGACCCTTACGTCCCTGGCAGATCTTCAGATCGGAAGCCAGCTGACCAAGGACTATCAGGTAGTGGTCACCAGCCGGCCGGTGCTGGAAGAGGTGATCGAGAACCAGGGGCTGGAGACAGAGTACCGGGATCTTAGAAATCAGATCGAGATCGGCAACCCGACGGACACTCGTATCTTGAGCATTTCCGTGACGGATACGGAGCCGGTGCGGGCGGCGGAGATCGTCAATGAGGTTGCCCGGACTTCTTCCGAATACATCGGCGAGATCATGGAAATGGTACCTCCCAAGATCATTGAGGAAGGCGTGGTGCCGGAATACCCTACTTCCCCGAATACGAGAAGGAACGCCATGATCGGAGCGCTGATCGGAGCCCTTCTGATCTGCGGACTTGTTACCCTGGAAGTCGTCTTAAACGATACGATCCGTTCAGAGGAAGACGTGGAACGTTACTTAGGCGTATCCGTGCTGGCAGCCATTCCGGATAAAGGCGGCGACCAGGCGGAGAACCTGAAAAAGGGAAGGGGCAAAAAAGGACGAAAGAACCTGGGAGGAAGCCATGGAGCATAAGATAACCTTAGAAAATATACAGAAAAACGACTATTTTTACGAAGAAGCCATTAAGACGCTGAGGACAAATATCCAGTTTTGCGGAAGCGGGATCAAGACCATCATGTTTACCAGCTCCATCCCTAATGAAGGAAAGAGCGACACGGCGTTTTCTTTGGCACAATCATTTTCCAGCATCGGGAAAAAGGTCCTCCTGATCGACGCGGACATCCGCAAATCCGTTCTGGTGAAGCGGTACGGGATCCGGGAGAAGACCAATGGCCTTTCCCAATACTTAAGCGGACAAAAGAAACAGGAGGAGATCATCTACAGCACCAATGTGGAGAATTTTTATATCATCCTTTCCGGTCCTTACTCCCCGAACCCGGCGGAGCTTTTGGAGGAACCGCTGTTTAAGAAGCTTTTAGAGGACATGAGAAGGGATTTTGATTATGTGATCATCGATACGCCGCCTATGGCCAATCTGATCGACGGCGCTATCGTGGGAAGCCTCTGCGACGGGGCGGTCCTGGTGATCGAAAGCGGCACGGTCAGCTACCGTCTGGCTCAGAAGGTAAAAAGCCAGCTGGAGCGAAGCGGCTGCCGGATCCTGGGCGTGGTGCTCAGCAGGATCGGCGTAGAGCAGGATCGGCCTTATTATAAGAAATATTATGGCAAATACGGCAGGTACAAAAAGTATTACGAGTACAGCCGTTACGATAAAGGAAGCTATTATGGGCCGGAAGAAGAGAAGAATGCATAAAAAAGCAAAGATCTGGGCCGCGTCAGCAGCGGCGGCGGTCCTGCTGGCCTTTGGCGGCTATACCGTTTACCTGTATCAGGGAAAGCTGGCGGCCCAGGCTCAGGCTGAGGAATGGAGACAGCAAAGAGAGGCGGGAGGGGCGGACGGCGCCGCCCAGGCGGGAGAGGAGTTCGGCCAGGTAAAGGATGAGATCGTCTATAACGGCGATACTTATGTCCGAAATACCTATATGAAAGCTTATCTCTTCCTGGGGGTAGACAGGCCCGGAACCTTTACGGAACCGACAGTTCCAGGACAGGGAGGCCAGTCCGACGGCATTTTCCTGGCAGCCTGGGACACGTCCCGCAATACGGTCCAGGTGGTGATGATCCCAAGGGATACTATGACGGAGATCATCCTGACAGACTTAAGCGGCAACGAGCTGGGCGCGGACGTCCAGCACATCACTTTAGGCTACGCCTACGGCGACGGCCTGGAACGAAGCTGCGAGTACATGAGCCGGGCGGTGACGAATCTCTGCGGCGGCCTTGGGATCGACGGATATATGTCCATCGGCCTGGGAGCTTTGCCAGTGCTTAACGACCTGGTAGGCGGAGTGGAGGTTACGGTGGAAGATGGATCTCTGGCGGAAGCGGACGACCGCTTCACCCTTGGGGAGACGATCCGCCTGGAAGGGGACGAAGCAGAGCGCTTCCTGCGCTACCGGGATATCGGGGTGACCCAGACGGCCATCGGAAGGATGGACCGCCATAAAACGTATCTAGAAGGATTTGCCAGAGCTGCAAAAAAGACGGCCCGAAAAGAGGACGGCCTGGCGGTAAAGATCCTGGACGGGATCGCTCCTTACATGGTCACAGACATGGCCAAGGACGAGTACCTGAAGCTGGCGGCCGACTTTTTAAGCAGCAGCCAGACCCTGACGAAAGCGGATTTCCTGACGCTTCCCGGCGAAGGGGCCGAGACAGGGCTGTACGACGAATACCATGTAGATAAGGATGAAGTATTACAATTGATTCTCGGCCTGTTTTACAGGCAGAAAGAATAGAAAGAAAGGTGAGCAGAATGAAAAAGAAATTAGCAGTGATCTTAACAGCAGCAGTTTTGACAGCAGCACAGGGCGTGACTGCGTTCGCAGTTACAAGCCCCAATACGGACAGCACCATTAATACCGGATCTGTAACAAATAACGGCGACAACCAGGACCCGGAGCCGCCGGGACGGGAAAACGCGCAGCAGAACAGCAAGTCTTCCCCAATATCCGGAGCGGCAGTAGGCACGGATAACGTCCGCATCAACGCAGACGTAACGACTACAAACGCGGCCAGCGGCGCAGCTCAGAACGTTACGGTCAATGAAAGAGGACAGGCTGTGATCGGAGACGCCGCCCTGGAGATCGCTACAGGCGAGGCAGCCACAGCAGGACTTCCAAACGACGTTACAAATTCCATCAACGCCATCAACGGCGGACAGGCTTTAAATACCGCAGGGACCGGCGTGGATGCTACAGGCTATGCGGCTCTGACCCAGTCAAACGCCATTGTCATCAAGGATGCCCAGACAAACCAGGTAAGCCGGATCACCACACGTATGCCTCTGTATGTGCCGAACCTGACTGCAAGCCTTCAGGACGTGCGCGCGCTGGTATATTTTAACGATACCGGAAGGTGGGAGTGGGTGATCCCGTCACAGATCGATTATGCTTCAAAGACGATCTATCTCGATCTTCCAGGCTCCTGTACAGTAGTTCCGGTACACAGAGTGTAATAAAAGTAACCGTTCAGCCGTGCGCCAGGATATATGGTAAAGAGCGTTACAAGCTTGCTTGTAAAAGTGATTTGACATATATCCTGGCATAGGGATGACATCCAGAGCTTCTTGTCAGCACAGAATGTGCTGGCAAGAAGATACACGGCTGAACGGTTATTAATAAAAGGATAAGAAAGAATCAGCAGTTCAGGACGGCGTTTTATTTCCGCCGCCTGAACTGGTTACAAAAGAGCCGCTCCCTGGGGCTTCCGGAAAAAAGAAAATACCGGCTGCCGCAAAAAGGGCAGGCTATGGGGATGTGAAAAGGTATGTACCAGAAAGCATTAAAAGGCTGGTTTAAACACGGGGACTTCATGCTCTTTGACCTGATCTGCCTGGAGTCCGCTTATTTTATCGCTTACTGCATAAGGCACGGATCGGCAGATCCCTTCCATGATCTTATATTCCGGGAAATGCTCCTGGCATTCTTTCTGGTAGAGGTTCTGGTATTGTTCTTTTTCGACAGTATGAAAAACGTGCTGAAGCGGGGCTATTATAAAGAACTGAAGGCTACTCTGCGCCACGACTGCCTGGTGGTGCTGGTCACGTCGTTTGTCCTGTTCCTGACTCAGACAGGAGGGATCCATTCCAGAGCAGTGATGCTCCTGACGGCAGTCCTTTATTTCATATCCAGCTACGGGATCCGCCTTATGTGGAAAAATATCCTGCAGGGCTGGAGGAGAGATTCCAGGAAAGCGGTCCGCTCTATGATGGTCATAACGACCAGCTCTATGCTGGACATGGCGGCGGAACATATCCGCGCCCATATGTACGACGGACTTTATCTGTCCGGTTTTGCTGTGATGGATAAAGATATGGAAGGCGCAAAGATCGCAGGGGTGCCGGTGGTGGCCTCACAAGAAAATGTAATTGAATATATCTGCAGGGAATGGGTGGACGAGGTGCTGATCAACCTGCCGGAGGATTATCCTCTGAGCACAAAGCTGATGAACGATCTTCTGGAAATGGGCGTTACCGTCCATCTGAAGCTGATCAAGATCGGCGAGCTGTCTGGAAAAGTACAGCTGGTGGAAAAGCTGGGGCCTTACACGGTCCTGACTACGTCCATCAACGCAGCAACTTTCCGCCAGGCGTTTATGAAACGTTCTCTGGATATCCTGGGCGGGCTGGTAGGCTGCCTGATCACAGGGATCCTATTTATCTTCGTGGCCCCCTGCATTTACATAAAATCGCCTGGCCCGATCTTCTTTACCCAGACCAGGGTAGGGAAAAACGGAAAGAAATTCAAACTGTATAAATTCCGCAGCATGTATCTGGATGCGGAAGAGCGGAAGAAAGATCTGATGGAAAAGAACCGGGTCAAGGACGGCATGATGTTCAAGCTGGACTGGGATCCCAGGATCATCGGCAGCGAAAAAGGCCCGGACAAAGGCATCGGCAATTTCATCCGGAAATATTCCATCGACGAGTTCCCTCAGTTCTTCAACGTGCTGAAAGGGGACATGAGCCTGGTAGGGACCAGGCCGCCGACCCTGGACGAGTGGGAGAAATACGACCTGCACCACAGGGCGCGCCTTGCCATCAAGCCAGGAGTTACCGGCATGTGGCAGGTGAGCGGACGGAGCAAGATCACCGACTTCGAGAAGGTGGTGGAGCTGGACAAGAAATATATCACAGAGTGGAGTTTCGCTCTGGATATGAGGATCCTTTTTAAGACCGTGCTGGTGGTGGCAGGGAAAGAAGGGTCAATGTAGGGCGAGTATGGAAAGGAGGAGTGCGCAGATGAACGACCATAAGAAGCTGAAGATCGCTATGCTGGGACATAAGCGCATTCCATCCCGCGAAGGGGGAATTGAGATCGTTGTGGAAGAACTGGCAGTCCGCATGGCAAAACAGGGCCATGAGGTCACCTGCTACAACCGTTCCGGTCACCATGTAAGCGGGAAAGAGTATGATGGAAAGAATTTGATAGAGTATCACGGCGTCCGGCTGAAAAATGTTTTTACCCTGGATAAAAAGGGGCTTGCCGCTATGACGTCGTCGGTTTTTGCTTCATTGAAAGCAGCATTTGGACGATATGATATCGTCCATTTTCATGCGGAAGGCCCCTGCGCCATGATGTGGCTGCCAAAGCTTTTTGGAAAAAGGTGCATCGCCACGATCCACGGTCTGGACTGGCAGAGAGCAAAATGGGGCGGGTTCGCCGCAAACTATATAAAATTTGGCGAAAAGACCGCTGTCCGGTGCGCGGACGAGATCATCGTCCTAAGCAGAGGCGTGCAGAAATATTTTAAAGATACTTACGGAAGAAAAACTGTATTTATCCCCAACGGAGTGAACCGTCCGACGCGCGCGGAAGCCAGTTTGATCCATGAGAGATGGGGGCTGGAGAAAGACGGCTATATGAATGCGGCATAATAGGAACAAGTCAGAGAGAACTTATGGCTTACTGATACTGTTCATATTTTCTTACCCGGAAAAGTGAGCAAAAAGCCCGTAGATAGGGCGCTTTTGGCCGACTTAAGGAGGGTAGTAATGCCGTAGCGTATGGACGAAAGTCTACCCGCTGTTCGTCGTGTCTGAGACACAAAATTTTGAAAACCAGCATAGAGCTACAGAATAGCCACTTAATGTGCGCTCAATAACCAGAGGTTTTGCCTTTAGTGTTGATGGAATCAAAGTTGGCTTCATGAGCAGTGAAGGTGAGAACTAGCTATGGCCCCCGATGACTTACCTTGAATAAGTAGACTTAGGGTTCGCCTTTTCTCAGAATCGGGAAAAGTTCATATAGAGTTGATGACCTAATTTTTGGAGGAAGAGTTATGAAGAAAAAATATACTATTGCGGTTTCCGGAACAGGCTACGTAGGACTTTCTATTTCGGTGCTTCTTGCGCAGCATGAAAAAGTATTTGCGGTTGATATAGTTCCGTCCAAAGTAGATATGGTAAATCAAAGAAAATCGCCAATCCAGGATGAATATATCGAAAAATATCTGGCAGAGAAAGACCTTGATTTGACGGCAACGCTAGATGCTGAAATGGCCTATAGTGCTGCTGACTTTGTGGTGATTGCGGCACCTACAAACTATGATTCTGCCACCCAGCACTTTGATACTTCTGCTGTTGAGAATGTCATTGACCTGGTTATGAAATATAACCCGAATGCCATTATGGTTATTAAGAGTACCATTCCTGTGGGATATACCAAGAGCATTCGAGAAAAGACAGGCAGCAAGAATATCCTTTTCAGCCCGGAGTTTCTGCGAGAGTCTAAGGCCCTTTACGATAACCTGTATCCGTCGCGGATCATTGTAGGCACCGATATGGAGGATGAGCGTTTGGTAGAGGCGGCTCATACATTTGCAGAGCTACTGCAGGAAGGCGCTATAAAAGAAAAAATTGATACCCTATTTATGGGGTTTACCGAGGCCGAAGCAGTAAAACTGTTTGCCAATACTTATCTGGCACTCCGTGTTGCTTACTTTAATGAGCTTGACACTTATGCTGAGATGAAGGGATTGAACACTCAGCAAATCATCAAAGGCGTATGCTTAGATCCTCGCATTGGTGATTTCTATAATAACCCCAGCTTCGGGTATGGGGCGTGTGAAATAATAGGAACAACCGGAAAAAAGCCTGAAATACCAATGGTTTTGGCGGCTTGACTGATTTTCCTCAATTTCTGTTCAAGGGAGTTCAACAGTCGCCAGTCAACCAGTGGCTCAGCCTTTGGATGGTGCTGTTCAGTCATCATTTACCCCAAATGAAAGAACAGGAATATAAGGAAGGAGGTCAGTTGAGCCTGCCGAGGATTCCATAAACAAGAATCCTTGACAGGCTATTTCTCGTGGGAACAAAAATTGAAATCAGTGGGTAATGAGGCGTGTAGTGTTTGGTAGAACGGACTTTGTGTTTTGAAGTGATGGAACTTCATAAGTCCTATGACTTCAGGAAACAAAGATGTATAGAAGATATCCGACTTCTAAAAAGCAAGAAGGAGAAAAAAATGTCGAATGTAAGCTTAGAAGGAAAAACTGTCCTGGTTACTGGTGCTGCAGGATTTATTGGCAGTAATCTGGTTAAACGTCTTTACAAGGATCTGAAGGACGTTACGGTCATCGGGATAGACAATATGAACGACTATTATGATGTTCGATTAAAAGAGGCAAGGTTAGAAGAATTGGCTGCGCACCCGTCCTTTGCTTTCGTAAAAGGGAGCATTGCTGATAAGGAGCTAATCAATCAGATATTTAAAGATTACAAACCACAGATCGTTGTTAATTTGGCTGCTCAGGCGGGCGTCCGTTACTCCATCATAAACCCGGACGCTTATGTAGAGAGCAACCTGATAGGTTTTTACAACATCCTGGAAGCCTGCCGTCATTCTTATGACGAGGGGAATACGCCTGTGGAGCATTTAGTATATGCTTCAAGTTCTTCTGTCTACGGCTCCAATAAAAAAGTTCCGTACAGCACGGATGACAAGGTGGATAACCCCGTCAGTCTCTATGCAGCGACAAAGAAGAGCAACGAGCTGATGGCTCATGCCTATGCAAAGCTTTACAACATTCCCTGCACTGGTCTGAGGTTTTTTACAGTATATGGACCGGCTGGTCGGCCTGACATGGCGTACTTTGGTTTTACAGACAAGTTGAGAGTAGGCAAGACGATCCAGATTTTCAACTACGGTAATTGCAAGCGTGACTTTACCTACATCGACGATATTGTGACTGGTGTGGAAAAGGTAATGGGTAAAGCACCAGACAGAGCTACCGGAGAAGATGGACTGCCGGTACCTCCTTATGCGCTTTATAACATCGGAAATAATAATCCTGAGAACCTTCTGGATTTTGTACAGATTCTTTCTGAGGAATTGGTAAGAGCCGGTGTGCTGCCGGAAGATTATGACTTTGAGGCACACAAGGAGCTTGTTCCCATGCAGCCTGGAGATGTGCCGGTAACCTATGCAGACACCAGTGCGCTGGAAAGAGACTTTGGATTCAAACCGAGTACCAGTCTAAGAGATGGCCTGAGACGGTTTGCAGAGTGGTACAAAGGTTTTTATATGGCGTGATGACTTTATAACACAGCATCACAGATCAATAAGACCACAGCCTGATAGAAGCCTGTGGGGAGGAGAAAAATATTATGAGAGAGTTCAAGGATTTGAAGATTGCGGTCGCAGGAACCGGTTATGTGGGATTATCCATCGCCACACTTCTGGCGCAGCATCATAAGGTAACGGCGGTTGACATTATTCCTGAGAAGGTGGAGCTGATCAACAACAGAAAGTCTCCTATTCAGGACGAGTATATAGAAAAATATCTGGCAGAGAAGGAACTGGATCTGACTGCAACACTGGATGCAGAGGCGGCATACACAGATGCGGACTTTGTGGTAATCGCCGCTCCGACTAACTACGACAGCAAGAAGAACTTCTTCGATACGAGTGCAGTTGAGGCTGTGATCAAGTTAGTGATCCAGTACAACCCTGAAGCGATTATGGTTATCAAATCCACCATTCCGGTTGGATATACAGCGTCAATTCGAGAGAAATTCCACTGCGACAATATTATCTTCAGTCCGGAATTTTTACGTGAGTCGAAGGCTCTGTACGATAATGGCTAGCCTCAATATTTAGTTGATTAGGAAAACGGTATGATGACCGGAAATATCATGAAAATCGACTGAAAAAGAAGGTTTTGTGTAGAAGCGTTTATATAGTGATTTCTTCATTATAAAGCGAAAGTCTGATGGGTCAGGCGGAGTGGCTACCTATTATAAAGCAAAAGTAGGGAGCCTGACTGGGTTGGAGAAACATGAATTAATTCATTTTGGATAGATGGACGCAGATAATGATAAGGTTATTATAAAGCAGAAGTCCTGATGTGAAGAATGATATCCGCATTGCTGAAAACCTGATAAATCAAGGATTTTTTAGAAATGTTCGTTACATAACGGCATATCTATCCAAATGATTTTAGTTATAGGATAACATTCATTTTTCGATTGCCATGTAGAAAACTCTCTACCCAAATGAAATTATT
>DWZA01000066.1 GCA_019118365.1 Candidatus Lachnoclostridium stercoravium
ACCCTCGCCAAAGGGGAGCAGGCCATGCTCTTTATGAACCGGAGGGGCTACTCTACCTTTGTTTCCTGCCGTTCCTGCGGACAGGCGGTCAAATGCCCCCACTGCGACGTATCACTGACCTTTCATAAAAGCAGGTCCGGCGGCCGTCTTGTGTGCCATTACTGCGGTTATTCCATGGATATGCCCAGGAAATGCCCTTCCTGCGGTTCTCCCTATATCGCCGGATTTGGCACAGGGACCCAGAAACTGGAGGAACTCACCAAGGAAGCCTTTCCAGAAGCCAGAGTCCTGCGCATGGATATGGATACCACTTCCATAAAGGGAGGCCATGAAGAGATCCTTCAGGCTTTTGCCAGAAAGGAAGCGGATATCCTCATCGGCACCCAGATGATCGTAAAAGGCCACGACTTCCCGGATGTTACCCTGGTAGGGGTGATCGCCGCGGATCTTTCCCTCTATATGCCGGATTACCGGGCGGGCGAACGGACCTTCCAGCTCCTTACCCAGGCGGCTGGACGGGCGGGAAGAGGAGCGGAAGCCGGACATGTGGTCATACAGACGTATCAGCCGGAGCATTACGCCGTAACGACGGCGGCCGCGCAGGACTACGAGGCCTTTTACCGACAGGAAGAGGTCTACCGGCGGCTCCTTCACTATCCGCCTTTTTCCAGGATCCTGGTGGTGTGGATGGCGGATAGGGACGAAAACATACTGGATGCAGCCATGTCGGCAGACCGGAAAGCGGCGGCAGAAGCGGCAGAAGCGGCGGGAGTGGTTCTCGACATCGTCGGCCCTGTTCCCGCGCCGGTATACAAACTTAATGATATATATAGAAAAATTTTATATATTAAGCATGAAAATTATGATATACTAATACAAGTCAGAAATTATCTGGATGAATGCAGGAAAAAGCACGATTTTGGATCGGGCCTGCAGGTCCAGTACGACATTTTATAAAGAAGCGGAAATAAGAAAGGATTAGGACAGATAAAATGGCTATCAGACAGATCAGAGTGATCGGAGACGAGATATTAACAAAGAAATGCAAAGAAGTAAAGGAGATGACGCCCCGTACCAGGCAGCTGATCGACGACATGTTCGAGACTATGTACGAAGCCAACGGCGTAGGCCTTGCAGCCCCTCAGGTGGGGATCTTAAAGCGCATTGTAGTGATCGATGTGGAGGATGGCAATCAATATGTGCTGATCAACCCTGAGATCCTTGAGACAAGCGGGAGCCAGACCGGACACGAAGGCTGCTTAAGCGTTCCTGGAAAGACCGGCGTGGTCACCCGGCCGAACTATGTAAAAGTACAGGCTTTCGACCAGGACATGAAGCCTTTTGTCCTGGAAGGAACGGAGCTTCTCGCCAGAGCCATCTGTCATGAGTGCGCTCATCTGGACGGACAGCTTTACGTGGAACTGGTAGAAGGAGAGCTGGAAGACGTAGAAGATATGGGAGAGGATGAAGAGTAATATGCGTATTGTATTTATGGGGACGCCGGATTTTTCTGTTCCGGCTCTGGAAAGGCTGGCAGGAGCTGGCCATGAAGTAGCCGCTGTGGTGACGCAGCCGGATAAGCCCAAAGGCCGCGGCAAGGCGGTCCTTATGACCCCGGTAAAGGAAAAAGCGGTGGCTCTTGGGATCCCGGTATACCAGCCGGTAAAAGTACGGGACCCTGAGTTTGTCCATATTCTGGAGGAGATCGCGCCGGACGCGATCGTTGTAGCCGCTTTCGGCCAGATCCTTCCAAAAGCGGTGCTGGATATCCCGCCTTACGGGTGTATCAATATCCATGCGTCCCTTCTTCCAAAATACCGTGGAGCCGCTCCGATCCAGTGGGCGATCATCGACGGAGAAAAGGAGACTGGCGTTACCACCATGATGATGAACGAGGGGCTGGATACCGGCGATATGCTGGAAAAGACCGTTGTTCCGATCGATAAGGAAGAGACAGGCGGAAGCCTTCACGATAAATTATCCGCGGCCGGAGGGGCATTGATCCTCTCTACCCTGGACAAACTGGAAAAGGGGATCCTGACCAGGACGCCTCAGACCGACGAGGGCACCTGTTACGCGGAGATGCTGTCCAAATCCCTGGGCGATATCCATTGGGAGGCAGACGCTGCATCCATCGAGCGCCTGATCCGGGGGCTGGATCCCTGGCCAAGCGCTTATACGTCTCTTGATGGAAAGACCCTGAAGCTGTGGCGGGCAAAGGTATCTGACAGGGATTACGGCGTTTCTCCAGGCACAGTAGCAGAAGTGGCAAAAGACCAGATGGCCGTCCAGACTGGAAAGGGCTCCCTGCTTATTGAAGAGCTCCAGCTGGAAGGAAAGAAGCGGATGGATATCGCATCCTTCCTCCGCGGTTATCCGGTAAAAACAGGAGCAGTTCTGGAAAGGAGAACAACAGAATGAATTTTTTAACAGCAATGGGATATTACGGGATGGGATATTATTTTGATCCTACGATCATCCTGGTGCTCATCGGAGCAATGCTTTCCTTATGGGCATCCTCCAGGGTGAATACTACGTTTGCAAGGTATTCCAGAGTCCGCAGCATGACCGGCATGACCGGCGCGCAGGCGGCTCAGAGGCTTCTTCAGTCTCAGGGGATCTATGACGTGACCGTTCGTTCTGTAAGGGGAAATCTGACGGACCATTACGATCCACGGACAAAGACCGTCAATCTTTCAGAAAGCGTATACGGTTCCACTTCTGTAGCCGCCATCGGAGTCGCGGCTCATGAGTGCGGCCACGCGATCCAGGATAACGTAGGATATTCCCCCTTAAGGCTCAGAGCTGCATTTGTTCCTCTTGCCAATTTTGGAAGCACCCTTTCCTGGCCGCTGATCGTGATCGGCCTGATCGTCAGCATGCCGTTCCTTCTCAAACTTGGCATATGGATGTTTACCCTGGCGGTGGCATTCCAGCTGATCACCCTGCCGGTAGAATTTAACGCCTCCAGGCGTGCGGTAGCTCTTCTGGATTCCCAGGGGATCTTAAGCGGAGAAGAAGTAGACGGGACAAGCAAAGTGCTGAAAGCCGCAGCCCTTACTTACGTAGCAGCGGCGGCAGCCAGCATCCTCCAGCTTCTCAGGCTGGTGATCCTTTTCGGCCACAGAAGAGAGGAATAAGCCATGAGCAGCAAAGCCGACAAGCTGGAAAATGAAAGAGAGATCGCCCTGGATATCCTTCACGAGATCCTGGAAAAAGGAGCTTTCAGCCATGTGGTATTAAATCAGGCTCTTGGAAAATATCAGTACCTGGAAAAGAAAGAGCGGGCCTTTATCACGCGAGTCGTGGAGGGAACTTTGGAAAATAGGATCCAGATCGACTACGTTCTGGATCAGGTATCTTCTGTAAAAGTAAAAAAGATGAAGCCTCTGATCCGCACCCTTCTGCGCATGTCCGTCTACCAGATCCTTTACATGGACCGTGTGCCGGATCCGGCCGTATGCGACGAAGCGGTAAAGCTTGCCGCTAAAAGGCGTTTTCAGGGACTGAAGGGCTTTGTTAACGGCGTCCTTCGCAGGATCTCCAGAGAAAAATCCGGATTTTCCTGGCCGGACGCTTCCATCCGCTACTCCATGCCCCAGTGGATCCTTGATATGTGGCGGGAAGCCTATGGGAACGAACGGGCGGAATCCATTGCCAGAAGCTTTTTTTTAGAAAAGCATACTACTGTACGCTGCAATCTGAATAAAGCTTCCAGGGAAGATATATTGCGGTCTTTACAGGCTCAGGGAGCCAAAGCAGAAGCTATTGAGGGCTTTCCCCACCTGATCCTTTTGAAGAAATACGATTACCTGGAAGGACTTCAGGC
>DWZA01000067.1 GCA_019118365.1 Candidatus Lachnoclostridium stercoravium
GTAACGATACGCAGGGACACGTCCTTTTTCTCGTCCTTCAGATACTCCGTATGAGCAAGGGCGCATACGGTATCCAGCAGCGCTTTATTGGTATCTACAGTAAACAGGGAATCCACGTCCTGTACGACTACTGCCAGACGCTCCAGTCCCATGCCGGTATCGATATTTTTCTGCTTCAGCTCTGTATAATGGCCGTGGCCGTCGTTCTCAAACTGAGTAAATACGTTGTTCCATACCTCGATGTAACGGTCGCACTCGCAGCCTACAGTACATCCCGGCTTTCCGCAGCCGTACTTTTCGCCTCTGTCATAATAGATCTCGGAACATGGTCCGCAGGGGCCAGCTCCATGCTCCCAGAAATTATCTTCCTTTCCGAAACGGAAGATCCTTTCCGCCGGGATCCCGATCTCCTTGTTCCAGATCTCGAACGCTTCGTCGTCGTCCAGGTAAACGGACGGATACAGGCGCTGCGGGTCAAGACCTACTACCTCGGTAAGGAATTCCCAGGACCAGTGGATCGCTTCTCTCTTAAAATAGTCTCCAAAAGAGAAATTTCCCAGCATTTCAAAAAAGGTGCCGTGACGGGCGGTCTTGCCGATATTCTCGATGTCGCCTGTACGGATACACTTCTGACAGGTAGTAACGCGCCTTCTTGGCGGGATCTCCTGGCCGGTAAAGTATGGCTTTAAAGGAGCCATACCGGAATTGATCAGCAATAAACTGTTGTCATTATGAGGAACAAGAGAAAAGCTGGGGAGAGCCAGATGTCCTTTGCTCTCGAAGAATTCCAGGAACATTTTTCTCAGTTCATTCACTCCATACTTCTGCACGTTTTTCATCCTCCATAAAAGCTTTTTCCCATATCGGGAAAGCTTTTTTGTATTTTTATTCTTTATACAGACCCTTCTGTACAAACTATTCAATATCGTACCATAGGAATTTCCATTTATCAAGATAGAAATTGCCCCAGGCCATGTGCCTGAGGCAATAAAAACTGTTCAATATCCACTTAAAAGGCCGCTGTAGCGTCTTCCCAGCTCATATACCCGTTCTCTGGTGGAAGCGCAAAGAGAATTCCTGTACTCCAGGCTTTCCATGGATCCGCCGCTGTCCTTTGCCGCTGCAGCCGCTCTCTGATCCCTGGAAACGATCCATTCACGCTCCTCTTTCGTCAGGGCTTCCGCCTCTTCCCTTGTGAGCGCATCCAGGATGATCCCGTAGATCCGGTTCAGTTCCCCGTCCCACAGCTTATATTCGTTTTCCGCCGCGTTCAGGAGGACGTACTGGTTGGATCCGTCGTCAGAAACCTTCATCTTTGCGGCCTCGGCTTCCAGTTCTTCCAGCCTTTCTTCATAAGGCCGTTCCGATGAAGCCTGCCGGCTGTCCGCGCCTTCTGGAGATGAGGAAGCTGCTTCCGGACCGGCCTGCGCCGTATCCTGTAAAACCAGAGCCGGCGCCGCGCCTGCTGCGTCGCCCGTCTCTTCTCCTTCTTCCTGAGCCTCTTCACCTGCCGGGACTGCCGCCCCGTCCAAAGCCGCTCCGTCCGAGACAGCCTCCTGTTCCGGTATCGCCCCTCCGTCTGCCGGAGATATGGCGACTGTTGCCGAAAATGGTTCCGCCTCTTCCTTCTGTCTGGATTCTTTCGGAACCCCTTCTACCACTCCCACTGTAGCGGAACGTCCTGCCTCTTCCAGGATGTCCTCGCCGCCGGCATAGGGTTCTGCAGGAGAAATTTCCGAGGCTGCCACAACAGCAGAGGTTCCCTCCGTCTCCTGGGGCTTCGTTATGCTTTTTGTAAATGATGTAATGGCGATCCCCAGAAAAAGTATAAAAATAATAGCGGCCGCCATCTGTTTTGTCCTGTTCATTGCCGTTCATCCCTTTAAAAACAGTTTCACACTCTCTATGATACCGATAGTACCATAAACCAGGACAAAAAGAAATACATCTCTGAAAATGGTAATATTTTGTAAGAGAAGCTTAAAAATTGCAGCTGGACTGTTCTCTTCTTAAGAAAGGCCCTCGTCGGTCAGCAGCCCGTCTCCGTCCGCCGCAGTGGTGGCAAGCTTATCGCAGCGTTCGTTTTCCGGATGACCCGCATGGCCCTTGACCCAGAGGAAGGCGACCTTATGGGGGGCTTTCGCCTTCAGCAGCCGCTCCCACAGGTCGATATTCTTCACCGGCCCGCTCTTTCCCCGGTTCCAGTTATTCTTCACCCAATTATCGATCCAATGCTGGTTAAAAGCGTCTGTCAGGTACTTGGAATCCGAATACAGCTCCACCTCGCAGGGGCGGTTTAAAGCCTCCAGTCCTGCGATCGCCGCCATAAGCTCCATGCGGTTATTGGTAGTCCTTTTATAACCGGCTGAGATCGTCTTCTCATGGAGGACGCCCTTAGAATCTGTAAAATGGAGCACCACTCCATAGCCTCCCGGCCCGTCTGGATTCCCTCTTGCGGAACCGTCGGTGTATATCTGAACTTTACTCATCACTGTCGCTTCTCTCCTTGTCAAAAAATCTTATCCTGCCGTACAGCTGGTCCTTTTTTTATCGCAACAGTTCAGCCGTGTATATCCTGGCGCACGGCTGAATCGTTACTTTTTATCATCTGTCCCACTTGTCGCAGAGGGAATTGATCTGGTCGGCAAACTTCGCCAGATCCTTGTTCGCGCCGCCTTCATTATGGCGGATAACAAGCATAAGCCTCTCTCCTGCAGCAAGCAGCCGTGCAAAGACGCCGGTCGCTTTTCTGGATGCGGCAGACTGTACTTCCTTCTGGATGCGGACGCCCTGGGTCACCTTGATCCACTGGCCTGCCGCCAGGTCAAAGGCTGAACCGCTGAACGGAGCCGCCGTGTCAAATCCATATCCGTCGTGAAGCAGGGCCGCGAAGCTGTCGCATACTTCGTCGTCCCCATGTACCAGGAATACCTTTTCCGGTTTTTTCTTAAAAGCGTTGATCCATTCGATCAGTCCGTTCTGGTCCGCATGACCGCTGATGCCTTCCATCTGTTCGATATGGGCCCGGACTTCAATAGTCTCGCCGAATATCTTCACCTCGGAAGCGCCGTCGATCAGGCTCCTTCCAAGGGTCCCTACCGCCTGGTAACCTGCGAATACCACAGAGCACTCCGGCCTCCAGAGGTTGTGCTTCAGGTGGTGGCGGATACGGCCCGCATCGCACATGCCGGCTGCGGAAATGATCACTTTCGGCGTATCGTCAAAATTGATATTCTTAGACTCGTCGCTGGTGATAGAAAGCTTCAGCCCTTTAAAGGATATGGGATTGATCCCCTTTTCCACCAGAGCCTTCGTCTCGTCGTCATAGCAGTCCAAAAGGTTCTTGGAAAACACGCTGGTGGCCTCTACAGCCAGAGGGCTGTCCACATATACCGGAAAGTTATCGTGGCCCGTTACCAGGTGTTCATGTTTGATATGGCGGATAAAATAAAGCAGCTCCTGGGTCCTGCCTACTGCAAACGCCGGGATCACCACATTTCCTCCCCTGTCCAGCGTCTCCTGTATGATGCGCGCCAGCTCCGGCACGTGATCCACGTTCTTCTTATGGAGCCTGTCGCCGTAAGTACATTCCATCACCGCGTAGTCTGCGCTTTCCACATACGAAGGATCCCGGATGATCGGCTTGTTTTTGTTGCCGATATCGCCGGAAAATACGATCTTTTTCTCTACTCCGTCTTCATTCATCCATATCTCGATGGAGGCGGATCCCAAAAGATGGCCTACGTCAGTAAAACGGACTTTCACCCACTGGTTTAAGGAGATCGTCTCGCCGTACATCACAGGGGTAAAATGACGGAGAACGCCCAGAGCATCCGCCATCTTATAAAGAGGGGGCGTTTCCTCACGTCCGGCTCTCCTTGCCTTCCGGTTCTTCCATTCAGCCTCCATCTCCTGGATGTGGGCGCTGTCGCGGAGCATAATGCTGCACAGGTCGGAAGTGGCCACCGTAGCGATTACCTGCCCGCGGAACCCTCTGGCGTAGATAAGCGGAAGGTATCCGGCGTGATCGATATGGGCATGAGTCAGGAGCACATAATCGATCTGGGCGTAGCTCACAGGCAGCTCCGCGTTTTCATAAACATTCGTCCCCTGTTCCATACCGCAGTCAACCAGGATCTTTGATTCTCCGATCTCCAGGAAATGGCAGCTTCCCGTCACTTCATGATCGGCGCCGATAAATGTCAGTCGCATAACATCCCCTCCTCTGTATTCGCTCTGTGTAACCGTTCAGCCGTGCTTTTTTCCGGCGCACGGCTGCCTGTTACGTCTCTGTTATGATTATATCTCATATCAGATGATTATGCAAATCATACCTCCGTTGCTGTCGTTAATAATTTTCTGCAGAGTATCCTGAAGCTTCATCTGGCAGTCCTCCGTCATCTGGGAAACCTTTGCCTGGATCCCGTCTTCTACGATCTGCTCAATGGATTTTCCGAAAATATTCGTATTCCAGACGCCGTCCTCGCTGATCCTGGCGTTTTCCTTAATGTAGGCGATCAGATCCTCCGCCTGCTGTTCGCTGCCGACGATCGGGGCGATCTCCGTTTCAATATGGGCTTTGATCATGTTGATAGAGGGCGCTTCCGCTTTCATCTTCACCCCGTATTTATTTCCGTGGCGGATCACCTGCGGCTCATCCAGGATGATCTCCGACCGCTCCGGCGTCACGACTCCATAGCCTTTCAGCCGTACCTGGCTCATAGCGTTCTGGACTTTTTCATATTCCGTCTTCATCTTCGCCATATCCGCCAGAAGCTGCATAAGCTGATACTCTCCTTCAATAGGGATCCCTACGTAATCGCTGAGGATCTGATAATAAAAACTGTCGTCTACGTTTACGTCCACCGCCACGCTTCCATCCGCCATCTCCATGCTGCGGATCTTCATTCCGGTGATCGCTTCTGAAGAAGGCGGAAGAAAATCCGCCACATCTTTCATGTGGATAATATTTTTCATCATTTCTTTTGCGCCCTGGATGACCTGTGCCTTCAGCCAGTGGGACGGAGACAGGATCTCCAGCCATTTTGGGATAAAGAAATCCATTTCCGTTACCGGGAACTCTTTCAATACCATTTCCAGAACATGGAAGATATCGTCTTTCTTCATCTGTTCGCAGTTTACTGGCAGGACCGTCACTCCATATTTATTCTGAAGGTCGTCCGCCATGGACTGGGTCTCGCCAGAATAGGGCTTCATGGAATTTAGCAGGATGATAAATGGTTTTCCCAGGGCCTTCAGTTCCTGGACGGTCTTCTCTTCCGCAGGTATGTAGCTGGAACGCTTGATCTCGCCAAAAGATCCGTCGCAGGTGACTACGATCCCTATGGTAGAGTGATCTGTGATCACCTTTCTCGTTCCGATCTCGGCGGCTTTTGTAAAAGGGATCCCGTCGTCAAACCACGGCGTTTTTACCAGGCGTTCCTCGTCGTTTTCTATGTAGCCGCCGGCTCCCTCCACCATAAAACCTACGCAGTCGATGAGGCGTATCTTGGCCTGGATCCCGTCCTCCAGCTGGATCTTGGCCGCCTCTTTGGGGATGAATTTCGGCTCTGTGGTCATGATCGTCTTTCCGGCCGCGCTCTGGGGAAGTTCGTCCCTGGCCTGCATTTTCTGATGCTCCTCCGTAAGCTCCGGCAGCACCATCAGTTCCATAAAACGTTTGATAAAGGTGGATTTTCCAGTCCGGACAGGCCCGACTACTCCGATATAGATCTCTCCGCCCGTCCTCGCCTCAATATCCCTGTATACATTAAAATTGTCCATAAAAATACCCCCTTGCTATGCTGGTACAGTATACGCAAGAGGGTGGAAATTATTCCTGGATCCTTTACATAACAGTTCAGCCGTGTATCTTCCCTCCAGCACAGAATGTGCTGGAGGGAAGCCCTGGATGTCATCCCTATGCCAGGATATATGTCAGATCGCTTTTACAAGCAAGCTTGTAACGCTCTCTATCATATATCCTGGCGCACGGCTGAACTGTTACTACTTATTCGCTTAAGTACGCTTTTCTTACCTGATCATTGTGGAGAAGGTCGTCCGCATCTCCGGAAAGGATGATCTTTCCAGTTTCCAGAACGTAAGCCCGGTCCGCGATGGAAAGAGCCTTTTTCGCGTTCTGCTCCACCAGAAGGACCGTAGTGCCGTCCTCATTGATCTTCTGGATGATATCAAAGATCTCGTTTACATAGATCGGAGAAAGGCCCATGGACGGCTCGTCCATAACGATCAGCTTCGGATGGCTCATAAGCGCCCGGCCCATGGCCAGCATCTGCTGCTCGCCGCCGGAAAGAGTTCCTGCCATCTGGTTCTTTCTCTCTTCCAGACGCGGGAAACGCTTATAAATCATCTCCAGCGTATCCTCGATCTCTTTTTTATCCGTCCGGGTATAAGCCCCCATCTTCAGATTCTGGAGCACGGTCAGATGGGCGAATACTCTTCGTCCTTCCGGCACGTGGGCGATCCCCATGGGGACCAGCTTAAATCCGGGAAGCTTTGTGATATTTTCACCTTTATATTTAATAACGCCTGTTTTCGGTATAAGGCCTGTAAGGGCGTGAAGCGTCGTGGTCTTTCCTGCGCCGTTAGCTCCGATCAGGGCGATGATCTCTCCTTCGTTTACCTCAAAAGAGATACCCTTTAACGCCTGGATCACCCCGTAATACACCTGCAGGTCGTTTACTTCCAATAATGCCATTGCCTTTTGTCCTCCTATTCGCCAAGATATGCAGAAATAACCTGCGGGTCGTGGAGCACGGTCTGTGTGTCGCCCTCTGTGAGCACCTGGCCGAAGTTTAAAACAGTCAGTTTCTCGCAGATACCGGCCACCAGCTTCATATCATGCTCGATCAGAAGGATCGTCATATGGAAGGTATCCCGTACAAAACGGATCGTATCCATCAGTTCCGCTGTCTCGTTGGGGTTCATGCCTGCCGCTGGCTCGTCCAGCAGAAGGAGCTTCGGCTCTGTGGCCAGGGCCCTGGCGATCTCCAGCTTTCTCTGTTTGCCGTAAGGAAGATTGGAAGCTGTATAATCCGCTTCTTTATCCAGATCGAATACCTTCAGAAGCTCCATAGCCTTTTCATTCATCGCCTTTTCCTGTTTGTAGTAATCCGGAAGGCGGAATACCGCGCTTAATGTGGAATAAGGATAGTGGTTATGAAGGCCGGCCTTTACGTTGTCCAGCACGCTTAAATTGTGGAAAAGCCGGATATTCTGGAACGTCCTGGCGATCCCTTCCCTGTTGATCTCAATGGTGCTCTTGCCTGTGATCGTCTGTCCGTCCAGGGAGATCACGCCGGTATCCGGCTTATACACGCCGGTGAGCAGGTTGAAGACCGTGGTCTTTCCCGCGCCGTTAGGGCCGATCAGGCCGTACAGCTGACCCTTTTCGATCGTAACGTGGAAGCTGTTGACTGCCTTCAGTCCGCCAAAGGAGATGCTTAAGTTCTTTACTTCCAGCATAGCCATATCAGAGCGCCTCCTTTGTCTTAGATTTATTCTTAAAACGTTCCATAAAACGCTCCCTGTATCCGATAATGGCCGGAGCGGAGTTGAAGATCATGATAACGATCAGGACGATGGCATAGATCAGCATACGGTAGTCGTTCATTCCGCGCAAAAGCTCCGGAAGCACCGTAAGGATCGCCGCGGCGATCACTGACCCGCGGATATTGCCGATCCCGCCTAAAACCACGAATACCAGTATCATAATGGACTGGTTATAGCCGAAGTTCTTTGGAAGGGCTGTAAGGGTCGTCAGGTTATGGGCGTAAAGCACGCCGCCTACCCCTGCCAAAGCCGCTGATATGGTAAACGCCATCAATTTGTATTTTGTAACGGAAAGGCCTACAGACTGGGCGGCGATACGGTTGTCGCGGATCGCCATGACCGCCCGGCCTGTCCTGGAGTTGATCACGTTCTGCACGATGAACAGAGTGATCAGGATCAGGATCACGCCGATAGTAAACGACGCTACCCTTGGATTTCCTGTAATCCCCTGAGGGCCTTTGATCAGCACCTCACCGCCGTCCGCAAGGTTCAGATCCATAGCGGACTTTAATGAAAAATGGAGACCGTTTTCATCGCGGCCGATAAAAAGCGCGTTGACGATATTCTTGATGATCTCGCCGAACGCCAGAGTAACGATAGCCAGATAGTCCCCCTGGAGCCTTAATACCGGCACGCCGATGAGGATGCCGAAAACGGCCGCCGTCGCCGCGCCTACTACTACTGCGATGGCGAAGCACACCACCGGGTTGCCGATGGTATCAGCCATACATTTGGTGAACAGGGCGCCGCTGAAAGCTCCCGCGCACATAAAGCCCGCGTGTCCCAGGCTCAGCTCGCCGGATATGCCTACTACCAGGTTCAGGGAAACTGCCATGATCACGTATACGCAGACAGGAACCAGAAGTCCCTTCATAAGGCTTGAGATATTGCCGGTCTGCACCATGATCTGGATAATGATATATGCGATAATGACGATCCCGTATGTGACCGCATTTTCTTTCCAGGTTTTGTTCAGTAATTTTTTTCCTTTCATGTCCATACCTACACTTTCTCGCTGATCTTCCTGCCCATAATGCCTGTCGGTCTTACTAACAGCACGATGATAAGGACGGAGAAAACGATAGCGTCCGAAAGCTGGGAGGAAATATACGCTTTGGAAAGGGATTCAATGATCCCTAAAAGGATACCGCCGATAAAAGCTCCTGGGATGGAACCGATCCCGCCGAATACAGCCGCTACGAACGCCTTGATGCCGGGCATCGCGCCTGTGTAGGGAGTAAGGGACGGATACGCGGAACAGAGAAGGACTCCTGCCACTGCTGCCAGGGCGGAACCGATCGCGAAAGTAAGGGCGATAGTGCCGTTTACGTTGACGCCCATAAGGATCGCCGCGTCACGGTCCTCGGAAACAGCCAGCATTGCCTGGCCTGCTTTTGTCCTGTTGATAAATGCCAGCAGCCCGATCATGATGATGATACATGCGGCTACTGTGACCATAGTCTCTCCAGAAATATTTAACTGTCCGTCAGCCAGCTGGAGAGACGGGATGGATACTACGGATGTAAAGGATTTTGTATTTGCCCCAAAAAGGAGGAGCGCCATGTTCTGCAGAAAATAGCTGACGCCGATCGCAGTGATCAGAACAGCAAGAGGCGAAGCGCCGCGGAGCGGACGATATGCTACGAATTCAACAGTCACGCCCAGCACTGTACATACAATAACAGCAAGGAGAACTCCGACAACAGGAGGAAGCCCTGCAGTGCTGCAAGCGATAAACACGGTATAACCGCCAACCATGATGATGTCTCCGTGGGCAAAGTTCAGCATCTTGGCAATGCCGTATACCATCGTGTATCCGAGGGCGATCAGCGCGTAAACGCTGCCAAGGCTGATTCCATTTACTAGATAGGATATGAAACTCATTCTTACACCTCTTGTTTTTCAGAATAGTAAAAGAGAATGAAAGAGGATTCTAACGGCTGGTTCGGAAGCTGGTAAAACCCTCTTTCATCACGGTTCTTTATTAGTCCATAGCTGTGTATGCGCCGTCCTGGATCATAACAGCCTTAGGAGCTTTGTTCGGCTCGCCTTCTGCCGTCCATGTCATCTGCTCTCCTACGATACTTGTAAGAGCGTCGATGGAGATCGTAGGCATAGCCTCTACCAATGCGTTGCAGATATCCTCTGTAGCCATATCAGGAGTAACGTTTCCAGCTTCTGCTGCTGCCTTTACCGCATAAACCGCGTCATAAGCGTCTGCTGCGAACTGGATCGGAGTCTCGCCGAATTTGTCCTGATACTGTGTAACAAAGTTCACTGTCATGTCGTCCGTTGCATCTGCAGCAAATGGTGTCAGGAGCATAAGTCCCTCAGCCAGGGAAGTATCGAAGTTCTCAACCTGAAGGATACCGTCCATACCGTCGCAGCCGAAGAACTGCGGAGCAAATCCCATAGCGTCTGCCTGAGAAAGGATCAGAGAAGCCTCTGTATAGTAGATCGGCAGGAATACCAGCTCTGCGCCGTTGTCCTTTGCCTTCTGAAGCTGTGTATTGAAGTCTGTAGCGCTGTCAGCTGTAAATGCCTCTGCAGCTACGATCTCGATGCCCTGGTTTGCTGCTTCTGCTGCGAACTGCTCATAGATACCGCTGGAGTAAACGCTGGAGCTGTCGTAGATGACCGCTACCTTGGAAGCTAAGCCGTGCTCTCCGATATACTGTGCGGAAGCCGCGCCCTGAGCCGGGTCAGAGAAGCATACTCGGAATACGTTCGGCTGAGCGGTACACTCAACGGCGGATCCTGATGGTGTGATCTGGAAGATGCCGTCTGCAGAAGTCTGTCCGGCAATCTCGATACACGGAGTCGATGTAGTAGTTCCTACCAGGATCTGCATACCCCAGTCTTTTAACGCGTTGTAAGCGTTTAAAGCCTTCTCGGAGTCGTTCTCATCATCCTGGAACTGATATTCGATCTGATAGCCGTTGATACCGCCTGCGGCGTTGATCTCGTCGATAGCGATCTGCGCGCCGTTCTGTACTGCAATACCGTAAACAGCAGCGCTTCCTGTGCTCGGTCCCATAGCGCCGATCTTAAATGCAGCGCCGTCCGCTGCCTCTCCGCCTTCTGCGTCGCCTGCAGCCTCTCCTGCATCAGCAGCTGCTTCTGTGTCGCCTGCGCCTGCTGCTGCCGTCGTTTCTTCTGAACTGGATCCGCCGCATGCTGTCATGGATACGGCCATAGCGGCAGCCAGACCTAAAGCAAATACTTTTTTCATAACTATTCCTCCTCATTCATTATAGCTTAGATCAGCTTTGTTCAATTATATCTGTATCGATTTGCAATGTCAACATTTTAAAGTAAAAAACTGTTCATGCGTGCAGCAGTCCTTTGCGCCCGGATATAATGTAAGCTGCGCCTGAACTGCTGTTTTCTGCATAGCAGCTGCCGCGTTCTGTCACTGCCACAGCAATCTCGTATTCTCCATGGTCTTATCCCGGAGCATCAGATCCTTCACTGCTTCAGAGGCCGGTTTGTTGTCAAAAAGGACCTCGTTGACCTGTTCGATGATAGGCATGGGGATATGGTATTTCTTTGCCAGCTTCAAAGCGGCCTTTGCGGAGTATACGCCTTCCACCACCATCTTGACTTCCTTCATAGCCTCTTCCATAGTATATCCCTGTCCGATCAGGATACCTGCTCTGCGGTTGCGGCTATGCATGCTGGCGCAGGTAACGATCAGATCGCCGATCCCGCTTAAGCCTGCAAAAGTCTCTACTTTTCCGCCCATGGCTACCCCCAGACGGGTGATCTCAGCGATCCCCCTGGTGATCAGGGCTGCCTTCGTGTTGTCCCCATATCCTAAGCCGTCCGCGATACCTGCCGCCAGGGCGATCACGTTCTTTAAGGATCCCCCCAGCTCGATGCCCAGGATATCCGGGCTTGTATACACGCGGAAGACCTCGCTCATAAATACGTTCTGTATGTATTCCGCCGTTTTCTGGTCATGAGCTCCCGCCACGCAGGTAGTAGGAAGCCCCCTGCTCACCTCTTCCGCATGGCTTGGTCCGGAAAGGACCGCCACATTGGCCATGGGAAGCTCTTCCTCCAGGATCTGGGAAAGAGTCTTCAAGGTAGACTCTTCTATACCCTTCGCCACATTGACCACCATCTGGCCGTATCTGCACCAGGGCTTCATCTTCCTGGCAGTCTCCCTAACATATACAGATGGGACCGCCGTTACCAGAAGGTCTTTATCCTTCATCACCTCTTCCAGATCCGCCGTAAAATTGATAGTATCAGGCAGCTGTACTCCCGGAAGGGAGTGATATGTATGAGTCTCCTCAAGCTCCCGGATCTCCTCCGGAAGGGCGGACCACACGCTGACCTCATGTCCGTTCTTGGAAAGCAGGAGGGAAAGAGCAATGCCCCAGCTTCCTGCCCCGATAATGCCAGTTTTTGCCATAAAACAACCTCCATTTCTGTTTGCGATGGTTTATTCCTTTTTCTTTCCCCACAGCTTGTTTTCCGTACCGTGCGCCAGGCGGCCGATATTGGCCCGGTGCCTCCATATGGCCATTACGGTGATCACCGCCGCCAGGCCGTAAAGTTCATAAAGGTGAGAAGCTTCCACATGGTAATCCCCCCGGCTTCCCCAGAAGATCACGCCGATCAGAAACGCTGTGACCACCAGGATGGATCCCAGGGATACATAGCGGGTAATAGCTACGGTAACAACAAAGATGCCAAGACAGATAAAAGCGATCCGCCAGTCAAAGGAGATCAGAAGCCCCGCCGTGGCGGCAATCCCCTTTCCTCCTTTAAATCCCATATAAAACGGGAAATTGTGCCCCAGGATAACGCCGAAAGCAGTATAAAGGATCAGCAGGTACAGGCGCGGATCATCCGGCCCTACGATCAGCCGGAGGATGACGCAGGGGATGACGGTTTTAAAGAAATCTCCCAGGAAAACGATCAGCCCCGCCTTTTTGCCCAGCACCCGCAGCGCGTTAGTCGTCCCGGAGTTGCCGCTTCCATAATTTCTCAGGTCAATATGATTGAGCCTTCCATAGATATAGCCTGTCTGAAATAAGCCAAAAACATAGCCGACCGCCAGGCAGAGTACCCTCTCTAACATCTTTATCTCTCCTTCCCGGTCCGTTCCCGGATAATGAACCGAAGGGATGTGCCCCGGAATCCAAAGGCCTCCCGGATCTTATTTTCTATATATCTCGTATAGGAAAAATGCATAAGCTCCTTGTCGTTGACAAAGATCACGAACGTCGGCGGCTTCACCGCGACCTGAGTGATATAGTAGAGCTTCAGCCGTTTTCCCTTGTCGGACGGCGGCTGCTGAAGAGCTACCGCCTCGGTCATGATCTCGTTGAGAACGCCTGTGGCGACGCGCAGGTTCTGGTTCTCCCTTACCATGTCGATCAGGTCGTAAAGCTTCTCCAGCCTCTGCCCGGTCACCGCCGAGATAAATAACATCTCCGCATAAGGCATAAAGGAAAGGGTGTCTTTGATCTTTTTGGTAAATTCGTAGATCGTCTTGTCGTTTTTCTCAATGGCATCCCATTTGTTCACCGCAATGATCATACCTTTCCCACGGTCATGGGCAATGCCTGCGATCTTGGCGTCCTGCTCGGTCACGCCCTCGGTGGCGTCGATCACGATCACCACGATATCCGCCCGCTCTACAGCGGCTACGGTGCGGATGATGCTGTAGCGTTCCAGCTCCTCTTTGATCTTGTTCTTGCGCCTTAAGCCAGCGGTATCGATAAAGACGTATTCCGTCCCGTTGTGAACGATGGAAGTGTCGATCGCATCCCTTGTAGTACCGGCGATATCCGATACGATCACCCGGTTCTCGCCGGTCAGCCGGTTGATGATCGAGGATTTTCCTACGTTCGGCTTTCCTACGATGGCGATCCTCGGCCTTTCGTCCTCTTCCTCTCCTTCCGCGTCGTCGCTGAAATGGCGGCATACCTCCTCTAAAAGGTCGCCGATCCCCAGCCTGGAAGCGGCGGAAACAGGAACCGGCTCGCCGATCCCCAGGTTATAAAATTCATAAACGTCATTTCCGTATTTTGCAAAGCTGTCTACCTTATTGACAACCAGCACGACCGGCTTCCTGGAACGGCGGAGCATATCCGCCACCTTGGAATCCGCGTCTACAAGGCCCTGGCGCACGTCCACGATAAAGACGATCACATCCGCCGTGGCGATAGCGATCTCCGCCTGCTCCCGCATCTGGGACAGGATGATGTCCTTGCTGTCCGGCTCAATGCCCCCTGTATCGATCAGGGTAAACTTTTTATCCAGCCAGGTGCAGTCCGCGTAAATACGGTCCCTGGTCACCCCCGGCGTATCTTTGACGATAGAGATATTCTCTCCCGCCAGCGCATTAAACAATGTGGACTTTCCTACATTCGGGCGTCCTACGATTGCTACGATCGGTTTACTCATATGGATTCTCCTTTAACTCATATCCCTGCCACAGACAGCTCTCATCCCCGCTGTCCGGCTCCTGGGAAGCCTCTTCTCCTCTTCCCAGCACTGCGTTTACAAAATCTTGTCCGCTTGATTTTACAATATTCACCGGTACTTGTAAAGCCTTTTCCAGGTCCCCTTTCGTCACGTCGTCCAGAAATACCTCTTCTCCGCTGCGGAACATGTTTTCTGTCAGAAGGAGTCTGCTGCCAAGAGGCTTTCCCGCCAGCTGCTCCATCAGATCCCGCCCGGTGATCAGCCCGGCCACGGTAATGGACGTGCCGAAAAATTCATTGGCGATCTGATAAAGGTGCACCTTTCTTCCTGGAAATCTCGCCTGGATCTCTTCCAGATATCCCTGCAGCCATCTGTAAGCTAAGGCGCCTGTAGCGATAGAAAGCTCTTCCTCTTTTCCGTCGTCCGTCTCCTGTTCCAGGGCCTGCTTTACCTCCTCGGTCATCAGGCGGATCATGCCGACGCCGTTTTCCAGCTGCAGATAGCCGTCGTAACGGTCCTCCTCCGGCATGGGTCTTTCCGCCAGCATGTAAAATTCGTCGCTGGCATGGACAAAATGGATCCCGTGCTCTTCAAAGATCCGTTTCTGCCAGCTTTCGATCAGGTCCACCGTCTCTTCCGCCTCTTTTTTTGTAAAGGGCTCCAGAGGATAGAGGCCGTCCCGGAATTTTGACAGGCCTACGGGGACCACAGAAAGGCTTTCCATACATGGAATGTATTTTGTCAGGTCGCGGATAGTGCGGTCAAGCTCCTCTTTGTCGTTAACGCCCCTGCACAGTACGATCTGCCCGTTCATAGGCGTCCCGGCTTCATAAAGAACGTCTATTTTCTTCAGCGCCTCTCCCGCAAAACGGTTGTTCAGCATCCTGCAGCGCAGCTCAGGGTTTGTGGTATGGACGGAAATATTGATCGGGGACAGGTGGAAACGGATGATCCGTTCGATATCCCGGTCTTTCATATTGGTAAGGGTGATATAATTGCCCTGCAGGAAGGAAAGGCGGGAATCGTCGTCTTTAAAGTACAGAGTGTCCCGCATCCCCGGAGGCATCTGGTCGATAAAGCAGAATATGCATTTATTGCAGCAGGAGCGGTAATCGCTCATCAGCCCGTTTTCAAATTCAAGCCCCAGATCCTCATAATCATTTTCAATGTCCAGCTCCCATTCCTCTCCGTCCGCCCGGCGGACGACCATGGTGAGGGATTCGCTGTCCACATAATATTCATAGTCGAAAATATCCTCGACTTCGTTTCCATTTATCGTAAGCAGGCGGTCGCCCGGCTGAAGCTCCAGCTCCTGGGCGATGGAACCTGGTTCCACTTTTGTGATCAAATGGCCTTTTTCTTTTTTCATCGCGGCTTCTCCTCAATATGACTTTTCCGTAACAGTCCGCAGGTATCGCGGCTTGTCTGAACTAATAATAGCAATATTACTTTTCTTTGTAAAGCTTACATTTCCAGAGAAAGCATTTCAGCCGCTCCTGTTCTTTGGGCGCGGCCTGGAGGTTTTCATGTATTTTTTTCCGTAATCTCTGGAAATTGTCCGAAAACTATTGACTGGATTCTCTGAAAAATGTTATAAAATTATTATAAAGTTTATGTAAAATCTGCAACAGTACAGGATGGCGTGAAGACAGATGCAAAGCAGACGTTGGACCGCCGTCCTGTATTGCTGCAAAGTGTCTCTATGTCCATGGAGGAAAGTGTATTATGTCAAGTAAATTCGTTTTTGAAGATTCCCTTCCTGTGGCTCCTTTAAAGATCGCCGCACTGGAAAGCTGCCGTCCTCTGGCGGAGCAGGTCAACGGCTACATCGTAGGCTTCCGGAAGAATGATACGGAAGAGCTTTTAAAGGCCAGAAAGGCGGATCTGCACTATCGCGGATACGATGTGGAATCCTATCTGCTGGATCTGGAATGCCCCCGCTTCGGTTCAGGCGAGGCCAAAGGCGTGATTCGTGAATCTGTACGGGGCACGGATATTTTTGCTATGGTAGATATTACGAATTACAGCCTTACTTACAAATTAAACGGTATGACCAACCACATGTCTCCTGACGATCATTTTCAGGATCTGAAGCGCATCATCGCCGCTTCCATTTCAACCGCCCACCGGGTGAACGTTATCATGCCTTTCCTGTACGAGGGGCGCCAGCACAAGAGGAACAAACGGGAATCTCTTGACTGCGCTATGGCTCTGGAAGAGCTGTCCAATATGGGAGTAAAGAACATCATCACCTTTGATGCCCACGACCCAAGAGTACAGAACGCTATTCCTCTCTGCGGCTTTGATAACTTTCTTCCCACTTATCAGTTTGTCAAGGCTTTATTCCTCCACGACAGCACGTTAAAGATCAATAAGGATTCCTTTATGGTCATCAGTCCGGACGAAGGAGCTATGCACAGGGCGGTATACCTAGCAAATAATCTGAGCGTAGATATGGGTATGTTCTATAAACGGCGGGATTATTCCCAGGTGGTAGACGGCAGGAATCCTATCGTCGCCCACGAATTCTTAGGAACCTCTGTAGAGGGAAAGACTGTGCTGGTCATCGACGACATGATCTCTTCCGGCGAGAGCATCCTGGACACCGCCAAGGCCTTAAAAGAAAGAAAAGCGGCCAAGGTGGCGATCTGCTGTACCTTCGGCCTGTTTACGGACGGCCTTGAAAAATTTGACGATTACTACGCCAGAGGCTATTTTGACTACGTGATCACAACGAACCTGAATTACCGGCCGGAAAGCCTCTTAAAACGCCCGTGGTACCAGGAGGCGGACATGAGCAAGTATCTGGCCGCCATCATCAATTCCTTTAACCACGACGCGTCTATGAACGCCACATTAAGCCCTACGGCCAAGATCCAGAAGCTGGTAAGGCGGTATCAGGAGCAGGCGCGGGACGACGGCTATGAATATTATCAGACATTGGGATAAGACAGATAAGAGCGTATAAAAGACGGCTGGAAACGCTTCAGAGGCATTTCCAGCCGATTTTTTTATTGCTCTTTTTGTAACTTCAGACTCAGAAAAGCGCAGAGGTTTCCTCTCTTCTCCCCCATCTTCCTGTGGGAATAGAGAAGCTCCGGGTTGCAGCAGGTGCAGATGCCTGCCGTATGGATATTTTCCTGCCGGATCCCCGCTTCCAGAAGGACGATCTCGTTAGCCCTCCATAGATCCAGCTGATATTTTCCCGGCTTTCCGTTTGGATAGAGCAGTTCATTTTCCCGCTGCGGTCCAAATGTTTTCTGAAACTCCTCCGCCACTTCTTCTCCTACCTCATAACACTCCTGGCAGATACTTGGGCCGATGCAGGCGATCAGATCCTGCGCTTTCGTGCCGTAAAGTTCTCCCATGCGTTCCACGGTGGCCTGGCCCATACGGTTAACAGTCCCCCGCCAGCCGGAGTGGGAAAGGCCTATGGCCCTGTGGACCGGATCCAGAAAATACAGGGGCACGCAGTCTGCAAAAAAGGTGACGAGCACGACCTTCGGCACGTCGGTCACAAGACCGTCTACATCCCGGTAATCCCGTTCTCTTACCACGCCCTTTCCTCTGTCCTCCAGGCTCACGCTTCTTACGTTCGTCGTATGGGTCTGATAGGCCAGGACCATATCTTCTTTATTTACCCCAAGAGCGGCCGCCATACGGCTGTAATTTTCCATTACGGCCTCTTTTTCATCTCCCCTGGTAAAAGAAAGGTTCATAGTCGACCACGGTCCTTTGCTCGCCCCTCCGAGCCTTGTGGAAAAGGCGTTGACCGTCAGGCCGGTCTGATCCAGGGCCGGAAATGTAAAAAAAGGCACTCCGTTTTTTTCCCGGATAAGGACTTCTTCCTTTCTCCCGCTTTTTTTCCAGTTATATTCCATCACAAATCTTTCCTTTCATGATCCGATACGCTGCAGGAGCCGGCTGAAAACCCTAAAACGCATCTTTGATCCACCGGATCTTTCCTCCCAGAATGCTTATAACGTCAAAACGGCACGGAATGTCCGCGCTTCTTCCTGCCAGATAGCTGCAAGCGACGCTGCGGATCTTTTGCTGCTTTCTAATATCCACCGCTTCCTCCGGAAGGCCGTTTCTTTCCGTGCTCCTGTATTTTACTTCTGCAAATACCAAAAAACCGCCGTCTTCCAGGATCAGATCGATCTCTCCCCGGCGGTTCCTGTAATTTTTCTCCAGGATCCGGCAGCCCTGCGCCTCCAGATATCCGGCGGCAAGCGCTTCTTTCTGGCTGCCAAGCTTCCTTTTATTTTTCTCTTCCATCCGTTTCCCCATCTGTAAAGTGTTTGATAAACGTCCTGCGATGGATCGGACATGGACCGTATTCCCGGATCGCCGCAATATGGGCCGCAGTGCCGTACCCTTTGTGCTTTGCAAAGCCATACTCCGGAAAGATCCTGTCGTATTCTTTCATCATCTCGTCCCTGGTCACCTTCGCCAGAATGCTGGCAGCCGCAATAGAGACGCTTTTCGCGTCCCCTTTTACGATCGGGATCTGCCGGATATCCACCCCTGGTATGGTGACCGCGTCGTTTAAAAGCAGATCTGGAGAGGGAGACAGCTGGCTGATAGCCTGGCGCATAGCCTCGTAAGTAGCCTGGAGGATATTGATCTCGTCGATGCGCTCCGGGCTGACGATCCCTATGCCATAGGAAACCGCTTTTTCTTTGATCTCCTGAAAAAGTTCTCCCCGTTTCTTCTCTGACAGCTTTTTGGAGTCATTGAGAAAAAGGATCTGGCAGTCTCTCGGCAGGATCACCGCAGCCGCGGCCACCGGTCCCGCCAGAGGGCCTCTCCCTGCCTCGTCGATGCCGCAGATCGCGCTGCAGGCAGAGTAGGCGTTTTCATATTCTTTCATCTTTTCCAGGCGTTCCAGCTCTGCCTGGAGCTTTTCCTCTGTAAGCTTTCTGGCCATGTCAGTCCTCCTTTTTATCCGGCGGGAACTCCAGGGTGATCCGGCCAAGGCGGCAGCTGCGGAAATCGTCCAGAAGCAGAACGGCGGCCTTCGCCGTATCGTAGGCGCTGCCCTTTAACAGACAGCCCCTGGCCTTTGCGATCTTCTCCAGGATCACATATCCTCCGCTGATATCTTTTATATCGAGGTCTTCGAAGCTTATGCCGTACCTCTCCTCAAGCCTGCCAGGATAATCCTGTGCCAGGAAAAGGATCAGCTGTGCGGCCAGTTCCTCTGTATTCAGGATATTGTCGTTGATGGACCCAATAAACGCCAGCTTCATCCCCGCCGTCTTGTCTTCGAATTTCGGCCAGAGGATCCCTGGCGTATCCAGAAGCTCCAGGGATTTATTCAGGCGGATCCACTGGTTTCCCTTGGTCACGCCAGGCTTATTTCCGGTCTTTGCGCATGCCTTTCCGGCAAATGAATTGATAAACGTAGATTTTCCCACATTGGGGATCCCGGCTACCATGGCCCGTACCGGCCGGTTTAAGATTCCCCGCTTTCTGTCCCTTTCGATCTTTTCTTTACAGGCCTCCTGTACTACGGCGCTGATCTGCTTTAATCCGGCTCCGGAGCGGGCGTTGACCTTTACCACGTGACAGCCCTGGCCCTTAAAATAAGCCGCCCAGGCATCGTTGTACCTTTCATCCGCCATATCCGCCTTGTTTAAAAGAACGATCCTCGCCTTTCCTCTTCCCAGGCTGTCAATATCCGGGTTTCGGCTGGACAGAGGCGCTCTGGCGTCTACCAGCTCTATGATCAGATCGATCAGTTTAATGCTTTCCTCCATGGCACGTTTTGCTTTTGTCATATGCCCAGGATACCATTGTATATTCATGTTTTCCTCTTTTCATCCGTAACAGTTCAGCCGCGTATCTTCTTGCCAGCACAGAATGTGCTGACAAGAAGCCTGGGATGTCCATCCCTATGCCAGGATATATGTCAAATTGCTTTTACAAGCAAGCTTGTAGCGCTCTTTGTCATATATCCTGGCGCACGGCTGAACTGTTGCTTTCATTCTTTATGGACCGATCAGGCTGAACCGTCTCACCGGAAGGATCCGGATCCAGACTTTCCCCAGGATCTGGTCTTTCTTTACATTTCCTACGTTGATAAAACGGCTGTCTTCACTGCTGTCCCTGTTGTCGCCCAGAAGGAAATACTCGTCTTCCCCCAGAGTCACCGGCGTCTCCGCCAGGCCTGCCAGGGAAACCTCGTCCAGGCCGTTGTCAGCCTTAAGCCGTTCGCCGTCGATAAACACATAACCGCCGTATATCTGCACAGTCTCGCCTGGAAGACCGATCACCCGCTTTACATTGACCCGGCCGTCCTCACGGCGAAATACGACCACGTCAAAGCGGTCCGGGCTGGACAGCTCATAGGAAAGCCGGTTCATCAGCACCACGTCTTCATTTTCCATATAGGGCGACATGGAGCTGCCCGCAACCGTAACTTCTGTACCAAATGTATATACGGTAAACCATGCGCAGGCGATCACAAGGATGATATCCACCATCCAGCTTATGATCCGCCTGAGAAGGCTTCTTTCTTCAAATTGATAAAATTCCACGCCTTATCTTCCCCTCTGTCTGTGCAGGCACCTTCAGCCGGCAGGAATTCCCATAGATCCGGAAAAACCGGCCGGCGGAACGGTTTTGGATATTCCGTAACGCGAAAGGAGCGCCGCGCTCTGCGACACTCCCCTCTGTCTGCCATTATTTTACTAATTCTTTTACCTTAGCTGCCTTACCTACACGGTCGCGTAAATAGAACAGTTTTGCTCTTCTTACTTTACCTCTTCTGACAACTTCGATGTCAGCAACGGATGGAGAATGCAGCGGCCATGTCTTCTCAACGCCAATGCCATTGGAATTCTTCCTGACGGTAAATGTCTCTCTTGCTCCGCCGTTCTGTCTCTTGATCACGATACCCTCGAAGATCTGGATCCTCTCGCGTGTACCCTCGACGATCTTGTTGTGGACTCTAACGGTATCTCCTACGCGGAACTCCGGAACCTTGTCCTTTAACTGTGCAGCTTCGATGTTCTTAATAATGTCGTTCATCCTGAACCTCCTCATTCTATTCGATGTTCTTAATACTCATATAGGTAACAGAGGACCATCTCTTATTATGAAGTATCCGCGAAACCCGCCTTACGCATGTTTCTTTGGATTTTTCATACCGAGTCATTCTACCATAAACGCAGAAGTTTTGCAAGGACTTTTTTATCATTAAGATATCATCCAGCCGGCAAACACGGCTGTCAGAGCAGCTTTGCTGCGCCGCTTATTACAGCCGGAGGAGCGAAACTCACCCTAACGGGTTCAAACAACGCTCCACCGGCTGCGCTATGCTCGCAAAGACATGCTCTGATCTTGCCGAATCGTTTGCCGGCTGGATGATATCTGGGCAGCTGCTGCTGTTTGGGGAAATTCCTTCTAAAAGAAAATATAAAGCCTCCCAGCCTGGTTGGCAATGATTCGGCAGGAGCCGTACAGTTTTGCGAGCATAGCGCAGGCAAAAGCTCTTCTGTTCGAGTCCGCAGGACGAGTTTAAGAGCTTTTGTCTGTGATAGGCGGCGCAGCAAAAGCTGTACGGATCGCCGTATTTCCAACCAGGCTGAAAGGCTTATCTCTATGAAGAGATCCACCGGCTGCTCCGAAAGATCAGACTATCTTTAAAATCAAAGGCTACCACCGGATCTTCCTGAAAGATCCGCAGGATCCAGACAAAAAAGAACAGAAAGATCAGAACTGTCAGCAGGACTTTTCCGATCCTGTCGTTTTTGGATTCGCAGCGGTATATGGCGTAAAAAAGCGCCGGCACGGCAATGATCAGGGGATGGTAGGACACGGCCGCCGCTACGTCTCCCCTTAGGAGGGCAAAAAAGCTCCTGCTCATGCCGCAGCCAGGGCAGGAAAGCCCAAAAACGAAGCGGAAAGGGCAGCCGAAGGTCAGGCTGGAAACGGCCAGATAAGCAGCCAGCACCAGACCAAGCCCCAGCCAGTAACGTATCCTTTCTTTCATTCTGTTTCTCCCTGCTCCTTCTCTTTTTTCAGCTGTTCCAGAAACTGTTTTTCCTTTTTGTCAAGGACCGCCTCTTCCAGAAGATCCGGCCTGCGCTCAAAGGTCCTCCGGATGGACTGGCGACGCCTCCATTCATAGATGTTCTTATGATGTCCGGACAGCAAAACCTCTGGAACTTTAAGGCCTCGGTAGTCCTCAGGCCTGGTATACTGCGGGTACTCCAGGAGATTGTCATGGAAAGACTCTTCCTCCGCCGACATATCGTTATTTAAAACCCCTGGGACAAGGCGGGAAATGCAGTCGATCATCACCATGGCCGGCAGCTCCCCGCCGGTAAGCACATAATCGCCGATAGACAGATTGTCTGTGACGATCAGCTCCAGCGCCCTTTCATCGATCCCTTCGTAATGGCCGCAGAGAAAAACGAGATTTTCTTCTTTTGCCAGCTCCTGGGCGATCTTCTGATTGAACACTCTTCCCTGGGGCGTCATATAAAGGACCCTCGGACGGCTTCCGATCCGCCTGCACAGATCCTCGTAGCAGTCGCATACCGGCTCTGCCTGCATAACCATGCCGGCTCCGCCGCCGTAAGGGGCATCGTCTACATGGCCATGCTTTTCTTTCGTATAGTCCCGGATATTCACCGCCTCGAAAGAGATCACGCCCTTTGCCGCAGCCCGCCCGATGATGCTGGTGTTCAGTCCGTCTGTGACCATCTCCGGAAACAGGGTCATAACATAGTAATTCATAGCCGCCTCCTTACAGGTCCAGCAGTCCGTCCAGCAGATGGACCGTCATCACCTGTTCTTCCAGATCTACATCCAGGATGCACTGACGGATCGCCGGAAGGAGAATATCCTTTCCATTCTCCCGTTCTACCACATACACATCGTTTGCTCCGGTAAATAAAACGTCCTTTACGTTTCCAAGGATATCTCCTTCGTCCGTCTTTACTGTAAGGCCGATCAGGTCAGCCACAAAATTTTCATTTTCTTTCAGGGGGACCGCCTGCTCTCTTGTGATCAGAAGGTCTTTTCCTCTGTAGCGTTCCACGTCGTTTATATTGTCATAGCCTTTAAACTTCAGGATCACCATATTTTTAAAGAACTTCACGCCCTCGATCTCCAGGGAGATCTGCTCTTTTCCTGTATCCAGAAGTACGGTTTTCAGTTTTTTAAAGCGTTCTTTTTCGTCCGTAGTAGGAAAAACCTTTACTTCTCCCCTCACTCCGTGAGTAGAAGAGATCACGCCTACTCTCAGTAAATTTTCCATATCTGCACCTTTCTGCTTTTTTATAAGGATGACCGGCAGGATACGCCGCCGCGTTCTGCCGGATACTTTGTAATGAAAAAGGCCGTCTCTTTTGGCGGCCTTTCTTTGTTTACTGAATATCTACGATTACTTTCTTTTCTTCTTTGGAAGCCGCTGCTTTCACAACGGAACGGATCGCCTTGGCGATACGTCCCTGCTTCCCGATCACTTTACCCATGTCAGAAGGAGCGACCTTCAGTTCAATGACGGTCGTATCCTCCTTTTCTGTTTCAGTAACGACAACTTCATCCGGGTTGTCTACCAGTGCTCTCGCGATAACTTCAACTAATTCCTTCATACCATTTCCCTCTCAATTACTGGATGCCGGCGATTTTTAAAAGTTTGCCTACTGTTTCAGTTGGCTGAGCACCTGTGGCTAACCACTTCTTAGCTGCCTCCTCATCAAACTTGATTACGCTTGGGTCAACGTTTGGATCATAGTAACCTACTTCCTCGATGAACTTTCCATCTCTTGGGGAGCGGGAATCCGCTACTACGATTCTATAGAAAGGAGCCTTCTTCTGTCCCATTCTTCTAAGTCTCATCTTTACTGCCATTGTAATTTCACCTCCTTGGTAATAATGCTGAATATATATAACAAACACAGGAATATCCTGGCTGTTGTCTTACTTAAAAGGGCATCTTGAACTTGCCCATCATGCCGCCGAGGCCGCCTAAGCCACGCTTCTTTCCTCCCATCATGCCTGGGATCTGCTTCATCATCTTCTTCATCTGGTCAAACTGCTTTACAATGCGGTTGACCTCGCTGATGTTCACGCCAGCGCCCTTGGCTATACGCTGCTTTCTGGAAAGATTTAAAAGGGACGGATTCGCCCTCTCTTTCGGCGTCATAGACAGGATGATCGCTTCCACCCGGTCAATAGCCTTTTCGTCGATGTCGGCATCCTTTAACTGGCTCATCCCTGGCATCATGCCGAGAATGCTGGTCATGCCTCCCATCTTCTTCACCTGGTTCATCTGCTCCAGAAAGTCGTTGAAATCAAACTCTGCTTTCCGGATCTTCTGGGAAAGCTCTTTGGCCTTCTCCTGGTCGACTTCCAGTTCTGCCTTCTCGATCAGGGAAAGGATATCTCCCATTCCTAAAATTCTCGAAGCCATGCGGTCGGGATAAAACTGCTCCAGGTCGGAAAGCTTCTCTCCCATACCAATATATAAGATCGGTTTTCCCGTGACGGAACGGATGGAAAGAGCCGCGCCGCCTCGTGTATCGCCATCCAGCTTGGTAAGGATGACACCGTCGATACCTATCTTTTCATTAAATGTGGATGCTACGTTCACCGCATCCTGTCCGGTCATGGCATCCACCACGAGGATCGTCTGATGTACGTCTACCGCCTCTTTAATGGCTACCAGTTCGTCCATCATCGACTCGTCAATGTGAAGCCGTCCCGCCGTATCCAGGATGACTACGTTCATCCCTTCTTTTCTGGCATGCTCTACGGCAGCCTTGGCGATATTTACCGGGCTGTGGTGCTCGCCCATGGAAAATACCGGTATTCCCTGCTTTTCACCGTTGATCTGCAGCTGCTTGATCGCCGCCGGACGGTACACATCGCAGGCCGCAAGAAGAGGTTTTCTCCCCTTTGACTTCAGCTTCCCGCCGATCTTAGCCGCAGTGGTCGTCTTACCGGCACCCTGAAGTCCCGCCATCATAATGACCGTGATCTCATTGGAAGGCTTCAGGCTGATCTCCGTAGTCTCCGAACCCATGAGGGAAACGAGTTCTTCGTTAACGATCTTGATCACCATCTGCCCTGGAGTCAGGCTGTTCAGCACATCCTGGCCTACTGCACGGTCCTGAACGGTCTTAATGAACTGCTTCACAACCTTGAAGCTGACGTCCGCCTCCAGAAGAGCCATCTTTACTTCCTTGAGCGCCGCTTTTACGTCCGCCTCTGACAGACGGCCTTTGCCCCGCAGGTTCTTGAATATATTCTGCAATTTATCGGATAAGCTTTCAAAAGCCATGAAATATCCTCCTGAAACTAATCTTTCATGTCCGCTGATACGGACGCCACCAGGGATAAAAGCTCTACAGATCCAGGATCTCCCCCGCGATCTCGTCGATCCTGCCGATCAGCTTCTCGTCCGCTGAAAGCCGGTACTGAGCTGCAAGCCTGCGGATCTCTTCGACCATCTCCTTGGTCTTCCCAAACTTTTCTACCAGATGAAGCTTTTCCTCATATTCTTCCAGGGTTCTGTCGCAGCGCCGGATCAGGTCGTAAACGCCCTGACGGCTGATCCCCTGTTCCGCCGCGATCTCGCTTAAGGACAGGTCATTGAAAACCACGTCTTCGTAGATCTTTTTCTGATGTTCTGTCAAAAGCTCTCCATAAAAATCATAGAGCTGTCCCTGCCTTACGATCTTCTCCATTTCAGTCACCTGGGATATCATACACTAGAAAAGAGCAGCTGTCAAGTATTTTCTCTTTACAGATTTCAATTTGCATAATAAGGCAAAATTACATTGAAAAGAGCAAAAAATACACCATTACGCCGCCAAAATTGAGCTTTTCCCTTGCACCTTGCCGCCAGATGTGCTATATTGATAATAGAAAAGGGAAGGCCAGAGGCACATGGCCTACCCCCGACAATGAACTAACTTAATGCTTTACAAGCATCAGCCGTCACTATGATCTGACCCCAAAAAGTTAGACAAACTTGGCGGTTACGCAACTAATGAGGATTGAATCCTGTATTGTACAGGACTCAGTCCTTTTAGTTTGCTCTTAATACGTTTATTATTATAGTAATCGATATATT